>JAFDHO010000254.1 GCA_019308745.1 Deltaproteobacteria bacterium | reverse complement strand
TGATGGCGGCCGAGACTCCAACTGACATAGGTAAGTGGGGTCGGCCCTTGACATTGGAATAGCTGACAAGGACAGGATGAAGCCATTCTAGGCAATCCAAGCCGGTTCCGCAGCCGTCTGTCAATGGGAAAATAAGAATGTACCACCCTGATAAACGAGCATCTGACTTAGTATCCTCTTTAGTCGCTGGCTTGAAGCTTGGTTGATCGATCTTATGCCCTTGAGACGACAACTGTGCCCTTTGATATTGATGGCCCTGCAATGATGCAGCACCGGGTTTCAAGGACGGCCGCCCTTGATGTTTGGGGCAGTGGTGCCACCCGGACGGGTAGGCGAGCAGAGAAGAACAGCAAAATAAGGCTGGGCACGAGCTTGATAATTGACTTGGTTGAATATTGGGGGCCTTCGCTATTTTTCGTAGTTATTCCAATGTCAAGGGCTGACCCCACTCCTGCTATACCTAGGTACGGGTCAAGGCCCAAAACTGTTTTTTTCGAGATATTAGTTCAAAGACTAGGAAGTTACTGAATTACAAACCAACGTCCCTCTCTTTAGAAAGAAAGGTATGGCAATCAGGACACCCAGGACACCGATGGGCCAGAACTCTGAGGAGCCTATGGCATGGGTTCCGGCAAGGTCAATGGCGAACCCCAGGACAGGGGCCATGATCATGGTCGAGAGGCTCTTGGCCTGGGATTCTATGGACAGGACAGTCGCTCCCTTGGCCTCATCGCTATGGGCGTCGAATCGGCCGATCAAGACGGGCCTCCAGAGGTTCTGCACCGCATAGAGGGCCATAAAACCGACTATCATGATCCAATGGATCCCTAAATATAGGGCAGGCAAGAGACCCATATAGATCAACAGCGCAACTCCCCAGAGGCGATGGGCGGTGGCGTCTTCCCTGCCTGATGAAGGGACTAGGCGGTAGGCGTTTCGACTGGCAAAGGCGGACAGGGCAAACAGGATGAAGAACACAGGCCCTATCAGCACAACGGACCTCTGCTCATCCGCGAGCCGTATGCCTGAAAAGAGTCTGGCTGTCAGAGGCAGGGCTGCCGCCATAAGAATGGGCTGGAGGTAATCCTTGGATGCCTTGAAGAATCCCTCAAAGCCCATTGACTCTAAAATAAGCCTCCTAAGACTGCCCTGCTTCACCGCCACTAGGAGCGTCTCTTTGAGGTGATTCATAATATCCCTGAGGGAACTCCTTGTATCCGGGCGGCAATCGATTTCCGCCGGGTATCCCAGTAGATTGATGATATTGAGGAGATAGGGGATGATGGCGAAGAAGAAGACGTAGATAAAGTTCCGTGTTCCGAATACGATCAAACATGCGAGGATGACAGAGACGGCAGAGCCTATTTTGCTCCAGGACCGCGTGTATCCATATACCTTCACCCTCTCCTCTGTCCTTCCCTGCATGCGAAGCCACGAGAAGATCAGGGCCTTGTGGGTGCCGGTCCGAAACGCCTCACCTATGGCAAAAAAGAACATCGCGAGCGACAGAAGAGGAACAAGAAAATGCTGGGATAGCCTTGACTCAGTTGCCGCTGTCCCACATATCCCGAAAAGGGCGAAACTGACGATGTAGGCCACGAAGCTGAAGATCATGGATCGGCGCCTTCCGCAAAGATCGGCCACGCCGCCGGTCGGGATTTCCATAATGTTCACCATGACTTCACGGAAGGCAATGAGCACCCCGATCATGAAATAGGAAAGCCCCATCTGCCTGAAGGCAAGGATGATGAAATACTCATAGTACTGCTGGTTTTTCAGGAAACCATAGAGGCTGAATCTCCTCAGCATTTCATTACTCCCTGTTGGTTTATGCCGTCGAGGCCCTGCACCCAAGGGCCCCCTTATCTTACACTTTCGAGAAAAGGGGGAGGTTAAGAAAAAACGTACCTCTTAACAAAGGGGTTTTATTATACTACTATATTTGCTGGCGGTAAGCCACCGATACAGCAAAGGGGAGAGTCGAGGTCATGTTTTGGAGAAGGAAGAGTGTGGCGCTTGCACTCGGAGGTGGGGGTGCGAGGGGGCTAGCCCACATAGGTGTGCTGAGGGTGCTTGAAAGGGAGGGGATCCCCATTGATCTCATTGTGGGGACCAGTGTCGGGGCCCTCGTAGGAGGGGCCTATGCCTGCGGTATCACCGCTGATGAGTTGGAGAGAAGGGCGGAGGAATACCTCAACAGCTCGGAATTCCGATCGTCTGCCATGAAGGGCCTGGAGGCGGCCTACAGGGGAGGGGAAGAGGGTTTGGGGGAAAAGATAAGGACCTATGTCAAGAACCGCTTTCTGGTCGTCCAGGCCATGTTCAAGCCCGGGATCCTATCGAACCAAGACTTTCAAAAGACTATCAGTTATTTCTTGCCTGATATTGAAATTGAGGAGACACGCACGCCCTTTCGGGCGGTGGCCACGGACCTGGTCAGCGGCCAGCAGATCGTCCTGTCTCGGGGTTCCCTGCGTCAGGCGGTCATGGCCAGTTGCGCCGTACCAGGGGCCATCGAACCCTTGAAGGAGGGAGAAAGGTTGCTCTCGAATGGGGGAATTACCTGTCTCATTCCCTGTTCGGTTGCCAGACAGGAGGGGGCAGACATCATCATCGCAGTGGCCGTGGACAGGGGTATCTCTCGTGAAACAGAGATTCGGACCGTGGTGGATATTTACCACAGGGTGAGCGAAATCATGGGGGAAAAGCTCAAAGCCCTGGAGCTCTCGGGTGCTGATGTGGTCATCTCTCCAGAGGTGGGTGATCTCCATTGGACGGAATTCTCCCAGGCCATGAACCTGATTGAAATAGGGGAAAGGGCTGCGCGGGAAAAACTCGTTGATATGCGCCTGGCCATTTCTCCCTTCAGGAAGTGGTTGAGATTTGTAGGACGAAGGATCGCGACTGGAAGTCGCTCCTACAAGTGATCTGGTCCTGATCTGTTAATGTTTGGGGAAAATATTGACAATGTGGAAGCGAATTATTTATCAAGATGACGACAGAGTGATGTAGGGACACCTGTTCGACCCCGATGGAATTGGAGCTGCTATGGCAAAGACCCGTATCCTTGATCCTGGATTATTCACTCCGGAGGCAATTGACCCTGAAACAGCGACCTTTAATAAGAGACTCGAAGCCATCTTTGCCACCATGCCGCCACCCCACAAGATGACACCCCAGAGGCTCCGGGAGGAAAGCGAATCGGGGAGGGGGTGGATGGGGCCGGTCAAAAGGCTCAAGGAGGCCGCGGATAGGACCATAGGCTTCAGCAACAGTGAGGTCTCGGTCCGCGTAGTTGTCCCCGAGGAGGTAAAGGCCGTTTACCTCCACATGCACGGGGGCGGTTTTGTGCTCATGCGGCCCTATCATTTCGACCCAACACTCGTCGACACCGCCAAGAAATGCCGGGTCGCCGTGGTGAGCGTGGATTACCGCCTTGCCCCTGAAAACCCTTACCCGGCTGCAGCCGATGATTGCGAGACAGTGGCCTTGTGGCTTGCGGAGAAGGCGAAGGCGGAATTCGGGAGCGACAGGGTCCTTATCGGTGGCGAATCGGCCGGCGCCAACCTGGCCGTTGTCACTCTCCTTCGGATGAGGGACCGGCACGGTTTCAAGGGCTTTCGTGGAGCCAACCTGGTCTACGGGTGTTTTGACATATCCATGACCCCAAGCCAGCGCAACTGGGGGGACCGAAACCTGGTCATCTCCACCCCCATGATAGAATGGTTCAACAATCACTATATCCCCCAGGTGGAAAGACGCCGTGACCCTGATGTCTCTCCCTTGTATGCTGACCTGTCAGACTTGCCGCCGGCCTTGTTTACGGTTGGGACCATGGACCCGCTGCTGGATGACTCTCTCTTTATGCATGCCAGGTGGATCGCAGCCGGCAACCAGGCAGAACTTGCCATCTACCCTGGAGGCACCCACGTGTTCAACATGTTTCCCTTGAAGATCGCCCGGGAGGCCAATGCGCGCATGTACGAGTTTATCTCCGAGATCGCAGATCAATCACCCCCGGATGGGTCCGCCTGAAAGGTTGGAGTACGCATGGCCCCGAAACTCACAATAGCAGTCCTGGGTACCTTTGACTCAAAGGGCGAAGAACACCTCTTCCTTAAGGAACGTATTGAAAGGAGAGGCCTTCGTGCCTTGACCATCAACCTGGGGACCAAAGACCCCCCCGCCTTTCGACCGGACTATGATCTCTTCTCAGTGACGGGAGAAAGGATGTGGATTGCGGGTAATAGGGACGAGGCCATCAACGCCATGTCATACGAAGCCCAAAGGCTCATTCTCGATCTCCATCAAAGGGGGACAATCCATGGGGTCATATCTGCCGGGGGCGGTACGGGGACCCATCTGGGAACCAGTGTCATGCGAGTCCTTCCCCTTGGCGTGCCGAAGGTCATGGTATCCACCGTCGCCTCCCGGGATATGTCGAGGACTGTAGGGACCAAGGATATCACCATGATCCACAGCGTCGTGGATATCCTGGGTGTCAACAGCATACTCGGGAAGGTACTCGACCAGGCTGCTGGTGCCGTTTGTGGCATGGCTCAGGCCCTATGGGAGAAAAAGGAGAAGAAGAGCAGAATTGCGCTGACCTTTTTCGGATTCATAACAGATGCCGCCATGCTGGCAAAGGAATGCCTGGAGCGGTTTGGTTATGAAGTCATTCCCTTCCACGCCAACGGGACCGGCGGGATGGCCATGGAAGAACTGGCTCGAGAGAACACTTTTGCCGGGATCCTGGATCTTGCCCTCCACGAACTGGCAGACGACCTCATGGGCGGATATTGCAGGGGAGTAGGACCTGAGAGGTTGATGCTCCCGGGAGG
>JAFDHO010000253.1 GCA_019308745.1 Deltaproteobacteria bacterium | reverse complement strand
TGATGCCACCAATTCGGCGAATGTTATTGGTGAAAAAGAAATTACGCCTGATACTTTTATTGCTGCTCCAGGTATCCCGCTGGGGCTTACAGAAGCTGCATATGCAAAGGTAAAAGATCGTCTGTTGCATGATCCTCTTCAAACCGGGGTAGCAACCATGGGTGTAATGGCGCTAGTTTTTTGAGGTGGCGAACACGGGTGGTGTTTTATGAGCGGAGAACCAAAAGCTAAAACGCTGGCAAAAAGGTACTATCACAAACGAGTAGAACTTTTCAGATTGATCGATAAAATAAAACTTTGGCCATCTCGGAGAGGCGTTCTTCACGGTATCAAGTCCATCGAAAAAGTTGGGGATACGGCCTTCATCACTACTCATTGCAACAAGACGTTTATGGTCAACAATTCCAGAAACAGCCGCGCTGCCCGGTGGCTTCGTAATAAATGGTTCAAGGATGTCTGCACTGCCTGCGGGGTCCCTGACTGGAAACTGGCCAAATATTCATCTACCCAGTTTAAACGACATTATGGTTCTCTGCTTTTGGAAGATAATAAGAAGCAATAGTAACTCATGACAAACGATTCTCCCTTCCTGTCTTAGCTTGTGGGAGGTAGGACTTCGGCATAAAGCTCTCCTTTTGGTAAAAGTCTAGCTTTGCGCAGAGACGACATAGCTAATTTGGAAGGAAATTATTTTCCCAAGTTGGGAGGGCTGATCTACTAAAGAGGGCAAGAGCAATGTTACCAAAGTATCGACTAACTTTTGAGCCTATGGGCCTTTCCAAACAAATTACACCAGGAACCACGATCAAAGAAGCCGCAGATAGTATGAACATTCCTATACGGTTTGACTGCGGCGGCAAGGGACTTTGTGGCAATTGTCGAATTATTGCCGAACCTAGACACAACTTGTCACCACTGACAGAAGCTGAGCTTGATAAACTTTCGCCTCGCGAGGTGAAAAAATCATATCGCTTGGCCTGTCAGGCGAGGATTGAGGGCAATTTGACGGTTATCATCCCGGACAAGGCGGCTGACGTAGAAGAAGCGAGAGGCAAAACGGGAATTAAGGGTTTATACCGCCTGAATCCACCTGTTGAACGGATTATATTATCAGAGGATAAACCGTCGGAGCCGAAGCAGTGGATTTCGACAGATATAGTAAATCGGATTACGCGGCAGGCCAGGTCATTTGCAAATTGCGAAGTTTACATTGATGATATTGAAGCCTTGCGGCAATTGAGCCTACCAGAAGTCTTTACTGGTGAAATAACTCTAGTGAACCATTATCAAAAGGGTGTCACCGCCGTAATTGCTGGAAACAGGCAGAGGAGCATGGGGCTGGCCGTTGATATCGGTACTACGACTTTGGCGACTTACTTATGTGATTTTCGGAGCGGGGAAGTGGTGGCATCGGCCGCATCGGTGAATCCCCAACGGCGTTATGGCGAAGACGTCATCAGCCGTATCACCATGGCAAATGAACAGGTAAACGGTCTGAAGACGCTAAATGGACTGATCATCGATGGTATTAACCACCTCATCACTCGTTGCTTGGAACAGACCGGAGCATCTCATGATGACATTGACGAAGTAACCTTGGTGGGCAATACAACGATGGAACAAATTTTTGCCGGTCTCCATCCGCATGGCCTAGGCGTATCGCCGTACCTTCCAGTTTCCCGAGGGCCCCGAAACTTAAAAGCGGTTGAAGTCGGTTTAAGATTAAATCCTGGAACCAATCTCTACCTTTTTCCCGTCATTTCTGGTTTTGTCGGCGGCGACACCGTGGCTGCAATTGTAGCCGAAGCCCCCCACCTCAGGGATGAGACTACTCTGATTGTTGACATTGGAACTAACGGTGAACTGGTCCTTGGGAACCGAAAGGGTTTATGGGCTACCAGCTGCGCCACCGGCCCAGCATTGGAAGGTGCTCACATTTCCTGCGGTATGCGCGCGGTCTCGGGCGCTATCCATAAGGTAGATATCGATCCGGCGAGTGGAGAATTCGTGTGGTCGGTATTGGGAGATCAGGAAAACATGCTACCGATGGGTATTTGCGGCTCCGGCCTCATTGATGCCATGGCGGCTATGCGCAGAGCCGGGATACTATTGCCTAACGGTCGGCTCAAAAAAGGAATGCCAGGTGTAGTCACTGATGAAGAAGGAGTTGGACGGGAATTTGTATTGGTTCCGGCTGAAGAGAGTGCGACAGGGAAAAATATCAGGATTACGCTCGAGGACGTCCGTCAGTTTCAGTTAGCGAAGTCCGCTTTAGCCGTTGGGATTGAGCTGTTAATGCGGAATGCTGGCCTTACTAAGGTTGACCGGACCGTACTGACCGGCGCATTTGGGGCTCACTTCAGATGGCGCAGTGCTGTTGATGTGGGGATGTTGTCCCCAGAAGTTGTTAGTGGTGAAGTTCTGTCGTTGGAGAACCTGGCTGGTGTCGGAGCAATTATGGCGTTGCTCGACAAAAGCCAGCGGGAGGAAGCTGCCAAGGTTTCGCAGACCACCAAGTTCCTTGAGCTGGCCCTGGATGCGGATTTTGCAGCGCGTTTTCCTGAAAATACGATATTTCCATCGCTGGATGAATAGTTGAATTTGCAGGAGAAGACCATGCCTGTTCTTTCTGATATCAAAATAGATCTTAATGCACGGGAAGTTGTTTTGGCCCTTCACCAGGGCCGAAAAGCTCCGCCAGAATTGATTGACCAGACTCAGGAAATTATTGAGCAATACAAAAGCTTGCTGCATCCTCTTGCCATCTATAAATGGGTAAGAGTTTTGGGGGTAAATGGAGAAAAGGTCTTACTGGACACCGGAAGGGATGGTAATAAGCTCCGCATCAACATCGGCGCTCATTTTGATCTAATGAGCAAGGCTGAACTTGCCCTTGTCAGTGTAGTAACAATCGGTGGCGAGCTGGATGAATGCGTGCGTGATCTCAATAAATCAGACCATATTCTTGAGGCGTACCTGCTTGACAGTGTCGGCGTTGTGGCGCTTGCGCAGATTGAGGAAGTGATCCGCTCCTTGGCGGAAAAAGAAGCGGAATCCCGTGGTTGGGGTGTTGGCTACGCGTTGGCCCCTGGTTCCCTGAGGGGGTGGCCCCTTGAAGGTCAGGCTGATCTTTGCGGGCTTCTTCCCCTTGAACAAATCAATGTCCGGCTGTCTGATAGCAATATATTGATTCCTTTTAAATCCGCCTCAGGCATCATTGGAATAGGCCCAAATTACCAGTCGAAGAAGGTTGAATCGATCTGCCAATTTTGTACCCGCGCCGATACCTGCTGGCAACGGAGAAAATAGGACCTCGGCCTTCAAAGTGCAATATGTAATGGGAAAAGAAGAGCGTTTTTCCCGAGTATAGATAATTTGTCCTATCTGTTAAATTTTGAGGAGGTCATCAAACATGATTATTCCCTTTATATTAGAAAAGGCTCTCAGCCTCTATGCGGAAAAGGAGGCGGTGGTATGCCACGAGCACCGCAACACTTATCAGCAATTTGCACATCGCACCTATCGGTTGGCAAACCTGCTTCACACAATGCGAGTAAAAAAAGTGACTGTATCGCAATCCTCCACCAGAACAGTCACGAATTTTTGGAAACTTATTTTGCAGCAGCGCATTTAGGCGTTACGCTGAACCCGCTCAATTTATCGGCTTTCTCCTCAGGAGTTGGCGTTTATTTTAAAGGATTGTGGTTCCACCATTCTTATTGCCGCCAGGCGTTTTCACGAATCCGTAGAAAAACTGTCGGCACTTCACACTGATGTAACCCGGGTCATCTGGACCGGTCAGGGAGCTCTTCCAGCCATTTTGGAATCTTTGGATTATGAAGAGTCATTGAAGGCTGAATTCGCCTCGGTACCTCCTCAGCCTGACATTGCCGATGATGAGGTCGCGCACCTCTACTACACCAGTGGAACCACTGGTCGACCCAAGGGAGTGATGCTTTCCCACAAGAATGTATGTACCCACGCCATTGCCGCCATTGCCGAATTGAAACTGGGAGACTATGACAACTGGATTCATGTAGCCCAGCTCTTCCACTTGGCCGACGCGTGGGCTACCTTTGCCATCACTTGGGTGGGAGGAAAGCATGTGATCGTATCAGACTTCGACCCTCCCCATGTGCTTTCCACAATGGCAGCAGAAAAGGTTACCATCTCCAACATGATCCCGACCATGCTGAATGCCCTGGTCAACACTCCTGGTGTGGAAACCTTTGATTTTTCATCCTTGAGAGTGCTTTTGAGTGGAGGTGCGCCCATAGCTCCTGAACTTGTCAAAAAGATTATGAAGACCTTCAGATGTGATTACGTCCGGACCTATGGGATTACGGAGACCAGCCCTTACTTAACTGTCTCTATCCTTAAGGATAAATTGAGGGAGCTTCCCGAGGATGAGCAATTCGTTTTTAAGGCAAAAACCGGGCGTCCCTTTCTCGGTGTTCTTCTCAGAGTCGTCCGGAAGGACGGGACCGACGTCCGGCCGGACAACATGGAAGTGGGAGAGATCATTGTCAAGGGAGATACTGTGACAAAAGGATACTGGAGGAGGCCGGAGGAGACCAAGAAGACTATCAAGGATGATTGGCTTTACACGGGCGACATGGCTGTTCTCGATAAGGAAGGGTATGTCAATATCGTTGACCGAAAAAAAGACATGATCATCACCGGAGGCGAAAACGTTTACTCCGTAGATGATAAGGTTTAAGACATCGATGACCCTACTCACGATACTCATAATCTGATACCTTCAAGAAGATATTTTGTTAAAGGAGGTATCAGATGGAACAAACTCTTAGAAAAACAGCCATTGAACGCTATTTAAAAGGAGAAATGCCCAAATC
>JAFDHO010000252.1 GCA_019308745.1 Deltaproteobacteria bacterium | reverse complement strand
GTGTGCAGAACCGAGCAGCAAGCCCGTCGTCTCAAAGAGATCCTCGAGGATTACCAGATCCAGGCGGACCAGCTCGTCAAGAGGTGGGAAGATCTGGGCAGGGGAAGGGGTCTCACCATTTGCCTGGGAAGACTCACGAAGGGCTTCGTATGGCCCGAAATGGGTCTTTATGTCGTGAGCGAGGACGAGATCTTTGGACCTAAGCGAGCCCTATCAAGGGCGCGGAGGGTCATCGGCGAAAGCAGTTCGGCCTTGACTGCGTTCAGCCAGCTCAAGCTCGGCGACCTCGTGGTGCACCAGGACCATGGCATAGGCAGATATGGCGGGCTTTGTCAGCTGGAAATAGAGGGAAGGGCCAAGGATTTCGTGCTCATCGAGTACGCCCAGAAGGATCGACTCTACATCCCTGCGGACCGAATCAGCGTCCTGCAGAAGTATATCGGGGAAGATGACAGAGACCCCAATCTGGACAGGCTGGGGGGGCGGTCATGGGATATTGCCAGGAGACGGGCAAAGAGGGCCATTGAGAAGATCGCAAGGCAACTCGTTGAAATCTACGCATTGAGGAAGCACCGCAAGGGGTATGCCTTCACATCCCCCGACAGTTACTACCGGGAGTTTGAAGCCACGTTCGAACATGAGGAGACCCGGGACCAGGTAAAGACCATAGAGGAAGTCCTCTCGGACATGGAGTCCGAGAAAGTCATGGATCGCCTGATATGCGGCGACGTCGGTTTTGGCAAGACAGAGGTGGCGATAAGGGCCGCATTCAAGGCGGTAATGGACGGCAAACAGGTGGCGCTTCTGGTGCCCACGACGGTCCTGGCCGAGCAGCACCACGAGACCTTCCGGAAGAGGATGGAACCCTACAGGGTGAGGGTGGGAGTCCTGAGCCGGTTCAAGGGGAGGATGGAGCAGAAGGATATCATTGCAGGGGTCAGGTCCGGAGAGATAGACATATTGATAGGGACCCACAGGATACTGCAAAATGACATCAGCTTCAGGGATCTGGGCCTTTTGATCGTGGATGAAGAGCAGCGCTTTGGGGTCAAGCAAAAGGAAAGGCTCAAGAGGTATCGGGCCCTTGTAGACGTTCTGGCCATGACCGCCACTCCCATACCCAGGACCTTTCAGATGTCTCTCATGGGGATAAGGGACCTGAGCATCATCGAAACTCCTCCTGAAGATCGATTGGCCATAAAGACATACCTGTCCCATTTTGACGAAGCAACCATCGTGCAGGCGGTGGAAGAGGAATTGGCCAGGGGCGGGCAGGTCTTTTTTGTCCACAACAGGGTAAATACCATCAATGAAATGGCGGACAACTTGCGAAAGCTCTTACCCGGGGTCCGCTTCGGGGTCGCCCACGGACAAATGAACGAGAAGGACCTGGAAGAGACCATGATAAGATTCATTAAGAGGGATCTGGACGTGTTGGTTTGTACGACCATTATAGAATCCGGGTTGGATATCCCCTCGGCCAATACGATTATCATCAACGAAGTCGATCGACTCGGACTCGCCCAGATCTATCAGCTCAGGGGCAGGGTCGGCCGCTCAAAGGAAAGTGCTTACGCGTACCTGATTCTTTCCAACGGGACAGAGCTTACGAGGGACGCGGAAAAGAGGCTCAGAGCCCTCATGGACTTCTCGCACCTTGGAGCGGGAATTCATCTCGCAATGCACGATCTCAGGATAAGGGGAGGGGGAAATATCCTCGGCTTCTCCCAATCGGGTCATATCGCCGCCATAGGCTATGAGCTGTATATGAAATTGATAGAACAGACCGTCTCGGAGTTGAAGGGGGAAGAGTGGCAGGAGGAGACCAATCCGGAAATCAATGTGGAGGTGTCCGCTTGTCTTCCGGAAAGCTACATATCGGACACGGATCTGAGATTGAACCTCTACAGGAGGATGTCTGCCTTGAGGGAGGAAAGGGAATTGAGGTCAATGGTCGAGGAGATGGCGGATCGGTTCGGTCAACTCCCGGGGGAGGTATCCAACCTGATCAAGGTCATGGAAGCGAGGCTGTTGTTGAAGAGGGCCGGGATGAGCCGGTTGGATATAAAGGACGGGGCCCTAATTTTTCATTTCTCCCCCAATACGAAGGTGGGGGCGGAGAGAATAGTGAAGATTGCACGGGAAGAGCCCAAGAAGGTCAGGATGCTTTCTGATAGGAAACTGAAGATCCCTGCAGGCCATCTCGACCCCACCGAGGCCCTGGAGGTGGCAAAAGGTATCATAAGAGAGAAATTCCTGTAGATGATGGGGGAGGTGGTAAGGAGTCATTTTCGAAGAGAGGCGGTTTCAGGGCGGAAAGAATATGCTTGCAATTTCTCAAATAACTGTTAACATTAAAAATTTAGCATTATTGTGCCCACACGTGGTTGGCGCTTAGTAGTTGGGACTTGCCCTCCGACTTGCCCAGGATAGCCGGCTGGTCGAACCATTTGGAATTTGAGATTTGATCATCGGAGCTTACCCAGGATTTGGGACTTGGGACTTCCTGTTCATCAGGGTTGGATAGATAGGGTGCTCGATAACAACATCTTGAAAATTCTGCAATGTCTATTAGTTGCTGTATCTCTTCTCCTTCCCTCATGCAGTATGCCCGATGACCCCTCTGAAAGGAAAGTGATTGCGGTTGGGGAGACGATCGTTACCTTGGGGGAACTGGAAAGAGATCTGAAGCTCATTGCGTCAGGCATGGACATACCTCCTGATGCAATGGTAGAGAGAATTCTGGATCACTATCTCATCCTGGAATATGGAAGAGAAAAGGGAATCGCGGTCTCCGATAGGGAGTTGGAACAACTCGTAGGCGAGATCAAGGGCGATTATGATGAGAAGGATTTCAGGGACTTACTCCTCAAGCAGTACATGGATTTCGAGAGGTGGAAAGAGGCCCTGAGGCGGCAACTCCTCGTCAAGAAGATCCTCAAAGGTGTGTCTGCAGAGATTCCCCCTGTATCCCATGAAGAGATGAAATCCTACTACGAAAAACACAAAGAGGAATTCAAGCACCCCGTGATGGTGAAATTGAGACAGATCGTGACCGGGGAGAGGAAGGAGGCCGAAGGAGCCAGGGAAAGGATCTTTGAAGGAGAAGATATGGGAGATCTGGCCCGAGAGATCTCCATTGCGCCGGAGGCCCGAAATGGAGGTGTGATTGGCTGGGTTGAGGAAGACACGCTGGAAGAGACCATGAGCAAGGCCTTCTCTTCCTTGAAAGCAGGTCAGATCAGTCCCGTGGTCAAGACATCCTATGGTTACCATATTTTTCAGGTCCTGGAAAGACGGGAGGCGGGTTACAAGGCGCTTCATGAGGTAGCCAAGGAGGTAGAATCCAGGCTCTTTTACCAGAAGGAGAGGGAGTTTTTCGGGCAGTGGCTGAAGGGCTTGAGGCAGAAGTTCTCCGTGTGGGTGGATCGAGAACTCATTATGAAGACCTTGGAGTCGGCGTAGATGAAGAAGACAAGATGCTCAATAGTCCTGGCGGTCCTCATTGGGTTGCTGCCTTTACTCACAGGTCCTGTCTCGGGGGAGATTGTCAACAGGATCGTTGCGATCGTCAATGATGATATCATCACGCTTTACGAGTTGAACAAACGGATCAAGGAACTGACGGGTCTTGTCCCAAATGATCTGAGGCTCAAGGGCGAGGAAGAATACCTTGCCACGCGCCGACAGGTCCTGGAACTCCTGATCGACGAAAAGATCGCACGTCGGAAGATTGATGAACTGGGAATAAGGATCTCAAAGAGACGAATCGATGCCACTATCGAAAGGGTAAAGGAAGAGAACCGGTGGACGCAGGAAGATCTCTTGAGGATGTTGAAAGAGGAGGGAATGACCTTCGAAGAGTATAGGGAGAAGATCAAAGGGGAACTGGAAAGGGTGGAGCTCATTAACCACGAGGTGAAGTCAAAGATCGTCATAAGGGAAGAGGAAATAAGGAAGTACTACGAGGATCACAAAGAGCGGTACAGGACGGAGGAGAGAGTCCATCTCGCCGGCATATTCCTGGTGGCCGGATCACGGGACCAGAGGGATGAGATGTTGCGGGTGGAAGAGACGGGGAACAGGTTGCTGGCGGAGCTGCGCAATGGAGGGGACTTTGCTTCCTTGGCCCGGATGTATTCCCGGGGTCCGGGAGCCGAGGACGGGGGGAATCTGGGAGTTTTTGAGCTCGGTCAGCTGGATCCAACCCTCAGCAAGGTGCTTAAGGGGTTGCGGGAGGGAGAGACGAGCGGGCTGATAAGAAGACCGAATGGATATCAGATCATCCGGCTCCTCAAGCGGGAAGGGGGCCAGGTCAAATCCCTGGGGCAGGTGCGGGACGCAATCTACCGGATCCTTTACCGACAGGAGATAGATCATCTTTATTCCTCGTGGATCAAGGAGTTGAGGGCGAGTTCCTACACCAAGATCGTCTTTTGACGACGGGGGATCACGTCTCCCGGTCCGCGCTGCAATGGTGGGTGAGATTGGGCGTCATCATGAAGATCAAGCCGCGATAAACCCAGGGTGGCCGGGGGAGTATGTCCCAATCCACGGAATCGGGATGGAGAAGACCGATATGAAGATAGGACGTTCTACCTTTATTCTTGCCGCCGGAGGGGGGCCTCTGGCCGGGGGCGATAGACCATCATTTCTTCAGACCATTACATCTTGAAGCCGGGGACATCATGGAAGACAGGGAGCAGAAGGAAGGTCCGGAGCTGGGCCTGGCAGAAGAAGAGACGGGGGCCCAAAAAGGGCCTGGTCTCGGTTTCCTCTTGAGAAGCGAGAGGGAAAAAAAGGGCCTGAGCCACGACCAGGTGGTCCAGGTCACGAGGTTAAGGAGACACTATGTGGAGGCACTGGAGAAGG
>JAFDHO010000056.1 GCA_019308745.1 Deltaproteobacteria bacterium | reverse complement strand
TTAAGGGAAGGAAACAGTCCCTTGAGATCTTCCAGATCAAGCGGTTCAAACTTCTTCTTATTGTTCAAATATGCCTGTTCAGTGAGGGCATTGGACTCGTAGTTCTCCTTGGTCCTCATGCTGATCCTTCGCAGGGATACCGCCTGGGGACATTGAGTCTGTTGAATGATGAACCGCTTGTTGTTCCTTGCTGCGATTTCAGCGGCCCGCCTTCTCAAGGCCTGGGTCACGAAGGTGGCATCCAAGATGATCCCGTCGCCTTTGCCTGCGAGGAGGTCGGCCATGGAAAACATCTCTTCGTACACCAGCTTTCTCTTGTCCATGTTAGAGGCCACCTTTTCGTCGAATATGTCTTCATTTCGCAGCACCTCCAGCCTGATCATGTCCGTCCTCAAGACCCTGTACCCCTTCAATCTGGCAATGACTTCCGTGGTTTCCGTCTTGTAGGAGGCTGGAAGCCCGCACGCTATTAGTACCGGATCGGGACCCAGCTCCCTTTGAACGAATTCCTTGAAAGGCTCTTTCATGGCATTTCTCCGTGATCAAGCAGTTTCCCCTTTTCCACTGCATAAGAGAGTTGTTTTCTGGATGTAGTAAATATTTTCAGAATAATCAAAGTGTTATCCAATATAGCTTAAGGCTAGCTTGAAATATTTCCTGGCCGCTTTCGCAGCCCTTTTCCGTTCCTCCTCCCCTATTCTCTCATCATCCAACTGGAAGCTGTTGACCTTGCCCCTGACGTAGGCCCTGTAGACCTTGTAGAATACGAGCAGAGACTCGGTCCCTTGCTCCTCTGTCACAGAGCAGTATTCTTTCCACAGGGAGTCCGCTGGGTCTTTGCCTCCGTGGTACTCCATGTCCATCAAGAGGAAGGCGATGTCGCACAGGGTGTCCGTGTAACGGAAACGGTCTATGAACTCGATGCAGTCGAATATGCAGATCGGCCTGCTGAGACACACGTGCTCCATGTGGAGATCACCGTGGCAATCCCTTATCTTCCCGGCTCCCACCCGTGCGTTGAAGGCCTTCTCGTGCCTCTCATAGAAGTCCTCTGTCCAGCGCAAGAGCCTCCGGTAGTCATCCGGGCTGATAGTGGTGCCCACGTATTTCCTGGTCTGTTCGAAATTCTCATCCGTGTTGATCTTGATCCGTTCCGGTCTGCCGAAGGCGTCTATCTCTTCCGACCTCTCGGCCCTTTGGTGGAAGCCCCCCAGGACCGTCGCCAAATCGCGCAAGTGCCCTTTCCTCAGTTTTCCCGCCCTAAAGAGGGATTTCATGAGCGACTTTTCGGGGATCCTTTTCATTCTCACGGCGTAATCCACAATCTCCCCCTTCCCCTGGCCGATCCTATGGTGTGTGCCGTTGAACAGCACGGGGAGCACGTCCAGATAGATCCCTTGACAGAGCCTCTTGTTGAGTCTCACTTCCTGGTAACAAAAGTGACGTCTCTTCTCCAGGGTGGAAAAATCCAGGAAGCCGAAATTCACGGGCTTTTTGACCTTATAGACGAAGTCGTCTCCCATAAAGACGAGGGAGATATGGGTCTGAACCAGGGTCACCCTTGCGGTTTTGTCGGGCAAGTAGAGAGGATTCTGAAGATCTTCTATCATTGATGACATGAGGCCTTTACTTTCCTCCTTTTGCTTTTGGCTCTGCTGTCCGCCACGTGACTCCCGAATTGTCCAATCACAAAGGAGGGGACCTTCACCGTACCCATAAGCACGGGTTGCTGGTGGCAGTCCGAGCCTCCTGTCATCAAGAGGCCGTGCCTTTTGGCAAATGCCATGTAGGAGGCCGTGGTCTCTTTGTCCTGACTGGAATGCCAGCACTCGATGCCGTCGATGTAGGGTAGCATGGAGTCTTCAATTATCTCCTGCTGTTCCCCGAGGGACCTGGTGTAGGATATGAGGGAGGTTCCTCTGGGATGGTTGGGGTGAGCCAGAATCAATTTGCCCCCGGCTCCCTTCACCAGGTGAGAGGCCTCTTCAAGAGAGAGGGGCATCTTGGGTACGTTGCATTTTACCAGATACCGGTCAAAGGCCTCCTGCCTGTCAGCGACGACCCCCTTCTTAACAAGGTAGTCTGCTATGTGGGGTCGGCCAAAGGTCCCGTCTACTGAGCCCTGGATTGCGTCAAGGTCCGCCTGCGTCAATTCTCGGAGGCCTTCCCGTGCAAGTTCCTGGTTGACATTGCGGAGAATCCTTTCAGCCCTCCTCTTCCTGTATTCTCTCAATTCCTGAAGTCGTTCAATAAGCGGACCGTAGGTAATACCATAGTCATATGCCAAGAAATCCAAGGAGATCGGCTTTCCCCTCCTGTAACCGGGATGGGAGAAGGACACGTTCAGTTCCAGGCCGAAAATGTAGCCAACCGCGAATTCCCGGGAAAGGACCCCGGCAGCTTCTTGACAATCAAGGGAGTCGTGGTCTGTGATGGATATCACCTCTATATCCCTCTCCTTTGCAGTAATGAATATCTCTTCAGGAGTCATTCTGCCGTCAGAACAGGTAGAATGAATGTGCAGATCGATTTTCATCCCCAGCCTTCCCTTCTGCTCAAGGGGAAATCTACCAGATATTTCGGATTTTTCCAATATTGTTCTGGCTCGGAAGGGGCCACCAATCCAGATCACGGATCGCGGCCAGAGGCAGGGGATGAGCGGGAGCCATTAACCGGTTGATTAACAGGGTAAATCAGATATAATCCTCATCGGCGGCCTTTGCAGAGGAGGGGCGAGAGGGGAGTTTCACACCTGCCGAGAAGCCCAAGGAATCAAGAAAACACGAGAAAACCGGGGAGGCCCAGGGATGCCAGACACCACAGAAATCATCAGAGAGATACGCCAGACAGCCGATTTTCTATTGGCCAGGGCAGGGAGACGCCCTCAAGCAGCCATGATCACCGGTACGGGCTTGGGGGACATTGCCAGAGTAATGGATGTTGAATTCGAGATCCCCTATCGGGAAATCCCCAACTTCCCCACATCGACCGCGGAGGGCCATGGAGGAAACCTGTTGATCGGAAATGTGTCGGGCAAGGCGATGATGGTCATGGAAGGAAGGTTTCACCTGTACGAGGGATACTCCCCTGCGGAAGTCACGTATCCCGTAAGGGTGATGGCTGAGATGGGAGCGAAGAATCTCTTCATCTCAAGCGCTGCTGGGGGTCTCAATCCCCTATTCGAGCCGGGCGACCTGGTACTGATAACGGATCACATCAATTTGACAGGGAAAAACCCCCTGGTGGGTCCCAACCTGGATGCCTTTGGCCCCCGGTTCCCGGATATGTCCCATGTCTATGACCCACAATTATCAACCATAGCACGAAAGGCTGCGACAGGGTCGGGAATCGCGCTCAATAGGGGTGTGTACGTGGGTATAACGGGTCCCAGTCTGGAGACCCCGGCGGAGACGCGATTCTTGAGGATGATCGGGGCGGATGCGGTCGGCATGTCCACTGTCCTGGAGGTCATCGTCGGGGTCCATTGCGGCTTGAAGATACTGGGGATTGTTGTGATCACAAATGTCAATCTGCCCGATTGCATGAAGGAAACCTCCATCGAGGAAGTCATTGCCACCGCACAAGGGGCAAGCAAGAATCTGGGCCGCCTATGGAAAGAGATCATCATAGATATGCCAGGCTAAGAGGAGAGGTTTACATGGAATCCCTAGACATACTCATCCAAAAGGGAACGATCATCACAATGGATGCCGAGTCCAGAGTCCTCGAGGGCTGTGCCCTGGGGATCAGGGGAGATAGTATCCATTGCATCGGGGGTGGTGTCGAAAAATACCCGGCGAAAAAGGTCATAGACGCCGATGGATGCGTCGTCATGCCGGGACTTATCAACGGCCATACCCATGCGGCCATGAGTCTTTTCAGGGGACTTGCCGATGACCTCCCCCTGATGGAGTGGCTCAACAACTATATTTTCCCGGTGGAGCGCAGGATGGACAGGGACTTTGTCTACACAGGGGCGTTGCTCGCATGTGTCGAAATGATCCTCTCCGGCACGACCACCTTTTGTGACATGTACCTCTTTGAGGAGGAGGTCGCCAGGGCCGCCAGGGATGCCGGGATGCGTTGTCTTGTCGGAGAAGTCCTCTACGATTTCGACTCTCCGAACTACGGCCCAATCCAGAACGGCTTCAGCTACACAGAGTCCCTCATAGAAACATGGCGCGACGATCCCCTTGTCTCGATCGCGGTGGAACCCCATTCCCTTTTTACCTGCAGCCCCGAGCTTCTCTCCGAGGCCAATGAGATAGCACTCCGCCACGAGGTGCCCCTTATCCTTCATCTGGCGGAGACAAAGAGCGAGTTGGAAGAGGTTGAAAAGAGATATGGGAGGACCCCTGTGGAACACCTCCAGACCCTCGAGATGCTTGGTCCCCACCTCATTGCGGCTCATTGCGTGCACCTGACAGATAACGAGTTGGGGGTCCTGGCGGATAGTGGTGTCAAGGCCGTCCATAACCCCGAGAGCAACATGAAACTTGCCTCGGGGATCGCCCCAGTACCCAAAATGATAAGTGCCACTCTGACAGTGGGGCTGGGAACAGATGGGTGTGCGTCCAACAATAACCTGGACATGTTTGGGGAAATGGACATGGCGGCGAAGCTCCATAAACTGAGTACCCTTGATCCCACGGTTATGGACGCCCAGACGGTAGTCGGTATGGCCACCCTGGGAGGAGCCAAGGCCCTCGGTATGGGCGGGCTCATAGGCTCCATTGAGGAGGGCAAGAAGGCCGATATTGTTATCATTGATCTCAACAAGCCTCACCTCACGCCCATGTATAACCCCTACTCCCACCTCGTCTATGCAACAAGGGGAAGCGATGTGCTCCACTCCATAATCAATGGTCGTCTGATCATGGAAGGCAGGAAGCTCTTGCACCTGGATCTTGCAGAAGTCATGGCCAAGGCGCAGGAAAAGGCACGGGAGGTCAAGAGATGGGTGTCCTCGGTTTGAGCCCGGCACGCACCGAGGGCTTTCATTTAATATTAGAAACTAAGGATATCTTATATTTCTAAATAGTTTTATTTTATTGAAATAAATAGGGAAATATGATAGGCTTTCTCCGATAGGAGGACAGCTATGGAAAAGGCAACCATAAGGAGGAGGAGAAACCGAAAAGACGAAGGATGGGTGCCCGTCCAAATCAAAGTCAACTATGTCTTCTGGAAACGACTGAAGGCGGCTGCAGCCATGGAGGACATAAGCCTGGAAGAGATCCTGGACAAGATCATACGGGAATATATCGAGAAGAACCACGCCTACCTCCTGCCCGCGTTGAGACTCCAGTAGACAAGGGCCTTTGATAACCATGTCCTTTCCAGAGGTATTGAAAAGCTCGCTGAACGGAGGGCTATTTCGAGGGGAGGTGAACATGTCCCAGGCCCACCATAAGCCTTTAATCGCCCTCGGGAGCAGGCTGAAGGGAATGCCAGGAGTATTGACCCTCGGGGTCAGGCCCAATTTCCACGACTATACCTCCAGGGAAAAGGATCTCATGCTTGAGGCCCCCGTGGTTCTTTACCCTACCCAAAATTATGCACAATTCTTCCATACCCTTGGCAAGAGGATATTCCCGAGCCTTGAGACCCACCTCTATGCGGACGAAAAGATCAAGCAGACGACCCTCTTCTACATGTTGAATATCCCCCACCCCAGGACCCGGATTTACTACGGCCTGCATCACGGAGATATACTGGAGGAATTTTCTTTCCCCTTTATTGCAAAGCTGCCCCGGGCATCCTCACAGGGCAGGGGCGTATTCATGGTGCGAAACAAACAGGAACTCCAGCACTACCTGAACCTGACCAAAGTGGCCTATATTCAAGAATACCTCCCCCATGACAGGGACATCAGGGTGGTCCTCATCAACTATGAGCCGATCCTGGCCTATTGGCGCGAGGTGCCGCCCGGAGGATTTAGAAGCAACCTGTTCCAGGGCGGCACAGCCAATTTTGCCGGCATACCGGAGGAGATACTCGAGCTTGCCCAGGCAGTGGCCACGAGATGCAAATTCGACGACGTGGGGCTCGACTTCATCCTGCACGAGGGTGTATGGTACCTCATTGAGGCCAATATGAAATACGGACGCAAGGCCTTGAAAGAAAGGGGGCTGGACCTGAAAATGATCATTAGGGATGTCCTGCTCAGCATGTTTCATTGATTGGGGGAAAACGAGATTCGAGGTTTCTTGGGGGCCGTCAGGCTTCCCCATTGAACCATCCTCCGGAGACACGAGCACCTGAGCTTTGGGAAGGCACCTGCCTTGAAGAGAGAAAAAGCAAGAAAAAGGATCAAGAAGGCTATAAAACTATTTGTTATTGCGACCTTTTTGGTGGTCGCGGCCCTAGGCGTTACCTTGGCCGGGGTCTATTTCCAGGTCTCCGGGGAAACGGCTGATCGGATCGAGCGGGGCGCAATCAACAGGATCATATTCTCGGAGAGCCCGGTCTACTATAACGACGGCGAGAGCGTTATCGGTGTGTTCTTCGAAAAGACACATCGAAAATATATCGAATACAAAGATATACCCCAGAATTTCCTCAAGGCCATAGTTGCCGCGGAAGACAAGAATTTCTTCAGCCACCATGGCTTCGACCTCAGGGCGATCCTGAGGGCCATGATAGCGAATATCAAGGCGGGTGCGATCGTTCAGGGGGGGAGCACCATTACCCAGCAGACTGCGAAAAATGTTTTCAAGAGAGAGAGGCGCTCCTTCAGGGCCAAGCTCAGAGAACTGGTCCAGGCAATTCTCCTGGAGCAGAAATACTCCAAAGAGGAGATACTTGAGATGTACATCAACCAGTTCTTCGTGACCGGCTTCGGAAGGGGCCTCAGGATCGCGTCCCGGTATTTCTTCGACAAGGAGGCACAAGACCTCGACCTGGTTGAAGCGGCATTTATTGCAGGATGCGTAAAGGGCCCTTTCAGGTACAACCCTTTTATCAAGAAGACGGCTGCTGAAAGGGAAAAGACCCTTCAGAGGGCAAAGAAAAGGAAGGACTATGTCCTCAGAAACATGTTCCGAATGGGAATGATCAGCGAGGATCAATATCTCGATGCAAGGGAAAGGGAGGTCCCCTTCAAGCAGGGGAAGGTAACTTACAGGCTCAACGTGATCCTTGATTATATCAGGGACCAACTGGAGAGCGATTTCTTCAGGTCCATCCTACAAGAGCAAGGGATCGACAATATCGCCACCTCCGGAATGAGGATCTATACATCGATCAACAGGGACATCCAAGAAGGGGCCCTCGAGAGTATCAGAAGGCATCTGCCCGTGCTTGATGTGAAGGTATCGGGCTATGATCAAGAAACCTTGCAGGCCAAGAAATGGTACGAGAAGACATCCCAGGGACGAACGCAGGATGGCCTCCCCTTTCTTGGCAGGGTCACCCATATCAACACTGACCCGACCAAGCCGCATATGGTCGTGTCCTGGGGGGATGGTGGAGGGATAATTGATTACGAGGGGCTGAAACCCATTGCACGGGCCTGGGCCAATTGGAAGCACGGCCGGCGACCAGAACCTGAAAGAAAGGGGGTCGTTGAGTTTCTGCAACAATTCCGGATCGGTGACATTGTTGCAGCCCGGATAGTGAATGAGGCAGCCGGCAGGGCCTCAGGCCAGGGCTTGCAGCTATCCAAGTTCCCGGAGTTGCAAGGGGGGATTGTCGTCATCAAGGACGGCATGATAAAGGCCATGGTCGGGGGATTCTACAACCGCTTCTTCAATCGGGCCCTGGACGCCAAGCGGCAACTTGGCTCCATCTTCAAGCCCCTCGTCTATACCGCTGCTTTGAAACTCAAATGGAACAACCTTGATCCCCTTTCCAACGTCCGCGACCTCTTTCCCTTTGAAACCACCTATTACTTCCCGAATCCGGACCACAAACCCGCTGCCGAAAGGGTGTCTATGGCCTGGGCAGGTGCCATGTCCGAGAACCTTGCCACGGTTTGGCTCCTTTACCACCTTTCAGATCGTCTGAATATGAGCGAATTCCGACGATTGGCTGAAACAGTGGGCCTGAGCCGGCGGGAGGGAGAAGCCTATGAGGCCTATGTCCGGAGGATCAGGGATCACCACGGGGTCGTGGTGGACCGGGAAGCCATCATGAACGCCGCCTTTGAAGAGGCGAAAAAGGTTATCAAGCCTGACCTCATATTTGAAGGAGATGAGAGACTGCTGGAGAATATGAGAAGAATTCATTTCAAGATGGACCCTGCCCTAGTCGACCCAAGTAATCCTGATGAGGTCCTGATATCGAGATTTGATTTCCAGCGTCTTGGAAAGTTGAACGATGAAATGATCCGAAAGCTGAGCGACCTGAGGAATGGCCTTGGAGAAGTTCACCGTGAGACGCATAACGGGTTTTACTACTTTCTCGAAAAGGAGGGGCACACACCTCGTGTCGTCTACGGAAATCGGGGGTCTGTGAAGCAGTGGGCTGAAGGGTTTGTAGCGCCAATACCGTTGAAACAGCTTCGGGAAAATGGGAAAGATATCAGGCTTGAAGATGTTTGGGTTGACAACATCATACCCTCAAAGTACGTTGTCCTGCTCCAATCTCATACCAATAGCATATATCAAAGAATGGCCAATCTGAGGAAGTACGACCCAGAGTTGCTCTATAGGATAAGGGATTTCAGGACACTCGTGAACCTCCGCTTTGTGACTCAATTGGCCGAAGATATGGGGATTTCTACCCCCCTTGATCCGGTCCTATCCTTTCCCCTTGGTGCGAGCTCGATTAGCATACTGGAAGCCGCCCTTGCCTATCATACCATGATGACAGGAAAGATATACCCCCTGGGAGGGTCCTTGACGGCCTATCTGGTCCCCGTTATCACAAAGATCACGGATAGGGAAGGTGAAGTTGTCTGGGAATACAGACCCAGACCCAGAAGGGTCCTGTCGCAGGAGGTCATGAGGCAGGTGACTGAGATCTTGAGACTTGTGATGACCAGAGGCACGGGGAGAAGGGCAAGGGATGCCGTACAGATTTCATTTGATGTGGAAGGTGAGAAAATAAGGGCCCCGATCCCGACCTACGGCAAGACGGGTACTGCCAATCGCTTCACAAACTCGAGCTTTGTTGGATTTGTTCCGGGCCCGAAAGGAGACTCAGGCCAGCTGGGGCTCCAACAGGGTTATGTTATTGCAAGCTACGTGGGATTTGATGATAATAGACCCATGAAAGCAGAGAGAATAGCCATATACGGTGCTTCGGGTGCACTCCCCCTGTGGATAGACACGGCAAACACCACGGTAAACAGCGCCGAGTATAAGAGACATCTTCAGGTTGCCGATTTTGTTTTTGGCTCCCGCCCTTGGGACTCAATGTCGGACGAGGGCATGCAACCCGTGCTGGTATCAAAGAGCTCAGGACTCCCACTCAGGAACCAGGATCTGAGAAAGAAGGGAGAGGATGCCTATGTGCTTTCCTACACCACGAGCGGGAGTGGCAGTGTGGAACTCAGGAGGATCTTCGAGCCTCACTAATTGTCATCTGTCTTTCTGTCTTTGAACGAGCTTCAATCAAGGTGCGGCATGTATATCTGGAATAGGATTGTGACCCTGTCTTTGCTTTCTTGCCTTTTGGTCGCGGGGAGCTGCGTCCAGCCAGTGAGAGAAAGGGAAGTTGCGCCCCGATCCAGACCTTCGCCCCCTGCGTCTGTAACTGAAGAGATGTTGGATCGCAGGATAGAGTATCTCAGCAATCTCCTTCAGAGACGGGACCTCTCAGAGAGGGAAAGGGAAATGGCAGAAACACTGATAGATACTTACAGCGTTCTCAAAAAGAGACCTCCTTCCGAGAGGGAGGATTCGTTTGCTGCCAGAGGCCTTTTCAACGCCCTCTCCCAACTAGAGATGGAATATTTTTCCGAGAGGGAGACGCCTGAGGGGATCAGAAGCAAGGTGATGCATGAGTTCTCCCTCAAGAGGGAGGAGATCATTGATAAGCACATGAGGGGCGACCATCAGGGGGTCATTGATGGGTGCATGGAGCTAGAGGAGACCTATGGCAAAGAATCCCTCACCCCTGAGATAGGCCTCTATTTCGCCCTGTCCCTGGCCAAAAGGGGGCTTACTGAAGAAGCCATCAGGATCGGAGAAGCGGTTCTGAGAGAGATCCGGGGGAAACCTGATGTCTTTTACCTCCACTCTGCGATCCTGGACTGGCGGCTGGCACTCGGGCAAGACAGGAGGGCCTCTGACTCCTATGACAGGCTCCTGGAAGAATTGAACGACAGGGAATCAATGGTCAGGGGGGCTGAAAATAGACTGACGGACATGAGGCAAAGAAAGAAAGGTGGTCCTCAAAGGCCCGGGAGTATCTCCACCGGGATAAGGACCCTGGCAGGAGAATTCAAGGCCCTGGAAGGGCTCTTCAACGAGGTGGAAGAACTCGTGCAAAACAAGAGATTCCAGGAGGCCAAGATCCTTTTGTTGAGGTATCGGATAGGCCTGGAAGAGGGACCTGAAATGGCCGCCGTCGACAGGGCCTTGGACGCCATCGACCGTGCTGAACTAGACTATGGACGCCAAAAGGATATGAGGGCATCCTTTAGAGAAGGCATCCTCAACACGGCGGCTAGATTGATCGAAAGTGAACAGTACCAAGAGGCCATCTCCAGAATCGAGTACCTCGAGAAGGAACAGGGAAGAAGCCCTGAGACCGTGAGACTCAAGGAGAGAGCCGTGGAAAAACTGATCAATCGGGAGAGGAACAGGGCTGCAACCCTGTTCCTCAAGGCCAAGAAGGCCGACGACCCGTCAAAAAGAGAAGAGTTGCTTGTCTCCGCCCTCGATATATTAAGGGGCCTTATGGATAGATACCCTTCATCCCCTTTGAATATCAAGTTAAGGGGCCACATAGACAAGGTGGAGGAGGAATTGCTCAAACTCAGAGAGACCAGGTGAAGAAAAGGCAATGTTATTGAAACTCTTCCTCCTTTTCACGATCATCCCTTTCCTGGAGATATACGTCCTCATAGAGGTGGGGCGGTATGTGGGGGCCCTCAATACGGTCGCAATCGTCATCTTAACCGGTTTTCTGGGGGCTTATCTGGCACGGTTGCAGGGTATCAGCACGTTGCATCGAGTGAGGGTTGCCTTAGACCGTGGAGAAATACCCGCGGAGGAGATGCTGGATGCCCTGTTGATACTCATTGCCGGGATTGTTCTCCTGACTCCGGGGTTCCTGACCGATACCTTCGGGATTCTGCTGCTGATTCCCCAAACCAGGGCGGCTATCAAAGGCTGGCTCCGACAAAAGATTGTCCGTTGGATCGAAAAGAACCGGGTAGATATCCATCTCTAGAGAAAGCATGAACTGGAAGGGCGGAAAGGGCAAACTGGAAGACATGGTTGTCGTGGGCCTGGGGCAAGCCTGTGTAGACTATCTGGGAAGGATACCCCGCTATCCTATCGAAGATGCAAAGGTGGAACTCATTGACCTCCGCAAAGAGTGTGGGGGGCCAGCATCCACTGCCCTCGTCACCCTGGCCAGGCTCGGTGTAAAGGCATCTTTTCTAGGCTCCATATCTGACGACCCCTTTGGCATCGATATCCTGAATGCCTTGAGAAAGGAAGGAGTGGATACCTCTTTCTTGCGGGTCAGGCCTGGGCATACGTCCCAGTTCGCCTTCATTGCAATCACGAGCGACAGCGGGAATAGGACCGTGTTTTGGCACCGGGGGACAGTCTCACACCTGGGTCCTGAGGAAATTGACCTCAGCCCTTTTCCCGCGGCGAGGATCCTTCATCTGGACGGCCTGATGGTAAATGCTTCCGTAGAGGCTGCTTCCCAGGCAAAAGAAAGGGGCATGAGGGTCGTCATGGATGCAGGGACCTTCCGAGAGGGCACTGGCGACCTCCTTCCTTTGGTCGATGTCCTCATAGCCTCGGAGCATTTTGCCGAACCCCTGACCGGGGGACCCGGGTCCTCGGAAAAGGATCTGGAGCTGCTCAGGGAAAGGGGACCTGCTGAGGTCATCATCACCATGGGCGTCAGGGGGAGCTTGGGCCTTGGACCGGGCGGTCTCCACTACCAAAAGGCCTTTCCCGTGGTGCCTGTTGATACGACGGGAGCGGGTGACGTGTACCACGGTGGCTATATTTATGGCCTCTTACAGGGCTGGGACATGCCCACGTGCATGCGTTTCGCATCTGCAATCGCTGCGATGAACTGCCGAAAGATCGGTGCCCGCCAGGGGATCCCGAGAAGTGCTGAGGACGTCCTGGAGTTCACCAGATCGCACCTTCCCCTTTGAGCGGCTGGGCCCTTGTTTAGGGTCCGGGGAAAAGGAGAGAGAAGTATTTTGGCAGAGGGTTTTACTCGGACCAAGTAAGACTTACAAGGAGGTTTCCCTTCATCTCGGCGCAGGCACATTCCATGAGTGGTTCGAGATTCACAATATCGGCGGTATTGTACCTTATGAGTTTCTTGAGGGCCGCTTCATCCCCCCACTGATAGGCTGCCCAGAGCTTCACCGCATCGTATCCGTTCATTTCTCTGATTTCAGGGTCCCGTGCTATCCCCAACTGTCGTTCGATGCTCTTGAGGCCTCCCCTATGACCCAACCTGGCAAGGAGCGGAAAAAGGTCTATGTGGACGGGAGGTAGCTGAATCCCCGGGAAATGTCGCCTGATATAGGGGAGGTCAAAGCTTCCGCCGTTAAAGGTGATGACCATTTGGTAACCACGGATCGATTCCTCAAAGTCCTGGAGGTTTTTGCCGCTCACAAAGGTCAGCACTTCCTTACCATCGAATATCCCGATAACAGTGATTTCGTCCACGCCCTGATACCCGCCACTGGTCTCTATATCCAGATAGACCGCCTCCCCTTTGAAAGGGTCGAAGAGGCGCCACCTGTCGGCGGGTGGCAGTAGTCTGCCGAAGTAAGCAATATCGTCCCTGTGTTGAATGGATTTTTCCAGTTCCAGGCGTATGAAGGCGTCGCGCTTGGGGGAGAATACCCTGCGCTCCGCGCTCAAGAAATGCTCCCAGGTCCAAATACCCTGTTTCCAGAGGCCGGCCTCTGTCTTCGGGCCAATGCCTTGTATGTGTATGAACGTATGTCTCAGCAACGGATCCTATGTCTTTACGCGCTTGTGATCCCGGGCCTTCGCCCCCATGGTCGTCCCCAAAATCCTTACGGAGGACAATAAATGGCCCACCCCAGCCCTTCAAAAGGCGAACATTCCCTTCTCATACAACAGGGTTTTCTTCCCGGAGGTAAGATACGCGGTAACCCTTTTCTCTTCCGTGTTGACGAGGTCCCAATGAAGGGCCGAATCATTGAGGCCGAGCCTTTCCTTTCTTGCCTTTGTCAGTCTGGCAGGGTCTCCGTCAAAGGTATCGGAGTAGGATGATCCGAGGGCAAGGTGACAATTGCCGTGTTTACCGCCGTAGTTTTCATCATAGAGGGTATTTGCCATGTACCGGTTTATCCTGGAAAAGCGCTTGTCTGTCAAGGAGAACTCCCCTACCCTTTTGGCCCCCTTATCCATGGAGAGCTGCTTTTTTATGAAATCCTCCCCCTTTCGCGCACTTACCTTCACAACTGCCCCCCCTTTGAAGGTGAGCCTTACATCCCTTACCAGGTTTCCGCTCCGGTAGGAAGGCTGATCCGCGTAGTAGGTCCCTTCGGTGCCGCGATAGTCCGGGCAGGTGAATATCTCAAAGCTGGGAATGTTGTGGCCGGAAACCCCGATCCACCTCCTGTTCGGTCCCATAGTTAGTTTGAGATCACAACCCTTGGATTCAATGCGGAGGTGCTTTATGTCCAGGCTATTGATCCATTTCTTGATCTCTGCGGCCTGCCGGTATATCCTCTCCCACTCTCCAGCAGGGTCCTTCCTGTCCAGGTAACAGGCCCTGACTATCTGCCGGGCGTATTGCTTCATTGAAATGCCCGCACCCTTTGTCAGTTCCGGTGTTGGCATCAGGCACAGGGTCCATCCGAACAGACCCCTTTCTTCCCTCTTGTTCAGGATGTCTCTGTAAGGCTTGTAGGAAAGGATCGTCTTCCCTATTCTCCGGGGGTCGATATCCCTGAGATGGGTGAGAGATTCAGGAGAAAAAACATATATGCCGCCATTGAGGCCTTGATAAAGTTGCCTTTCTCCCGGGGGATGAAAGATCAATTGCTTGGGGTTGGCCTTTTCATAGAAATTCCTTTCCATTCTCGAGGTCAGTCCCATCCGCATCACGGGGTGCATCCCGAGTTCCAGGACCCTTCCCTGTATCACTTCGGCCAGCTTCACCGAATGAAGCCCGTACCTGACCATGATAACGTCTGCCCTCTTGTACCTCCCCTTCCTGGCCCTTTTCAAGGCCCAGATCAAAACATCCGCATACTTCTCGAGATGTGCCTGTGATAGCATCCTGTCTCTTCCTCCTTAATCATAATCTGAGGCTTCACGTCTTCTGGAAGTGCTTACATGATATCTTCTTGCAGCTTTTCCTTGAGGAGCGTGACGTGCCTTTTTTCTTCCTCGATAATCTCATTGAGGCCCCCGAGGGTTTCCTTATCTCCCACCAACATAGCAATCATATTGAAGAAGATAATCGTGTCTTCTTCGAAGTCTATGGCAAGCCTGATCATCTCCTTGGCGCCATGCATTTCGCCAAGGTCCGCCTCTCCGAGGGAAAAGGTCTGTTCTCTCATGATATCTTGAAGCATCTTGTTCCCCACTTCGTTCAGGGCAGTATCATCGGAGGTTCCCTTGATGGCTGCTTCTTTTTGAGCGAACCACTGTCTGTGGGCTACCTCTTCGTCCATGAGCCAGTGGAGGAGGTCCTTAATGGGGCCGGTGATCGCCTTCTCCATTGCCCTTCTGTAGAAGGCCTCGCCGTTTTCTTCGAGCCTCATGGCAAGATGATAGATCTCACTCATGGTAAACATAGTCGAAGCCTTTGATCAAGATCCGATGTCTTCCCGCGGCCCGTGAGCCATGGCAAATGTTTACGGGCACGGCCCCATTCTTTTAGCACAAATTTTGAATTTTCGAAACAGGCAAATGGGAGAATGCTACCCGGATCTTCTTCCACAAATCTGTTGACAATGTCTCGGGTTCACGAATAATATAACGCCTCCTAATCACTCATGCCAGGTGGATGACCCGTGGACGAGCTTATCAGAAAAGGCGCCGCACTGATCCGAAGCGCCGAGAAGATACTGGTCTTTTCCGGGGCGGGTTTGAGCACGGAGTCCGGCATCCCCGACTTCCGGAGCCCGGGCGGTCTCTGGTCCAAGTATGATCCCTCGGACTTCTATTACCAGAAGATAGTCGCTGATGAAGGGGCGAGGGAAAAATACTGGAAGATGAGCTCCGAATCCTACGGGTTGATGAAGGATGCCCGGCCGAACCAGGGACACCTCGCGGTCAAGAAACTGGAGGATCTGGGAAAGCTCCTGGCTATCGTTACCCAGAATATAGATAATTTGCACCACAAGGCAGGCAATTCACCGGAAAAGATCATTGAAATCCACGGGACCGCTTTCTCTGTGTCCTGTTTGAGGTGTGGGAAGAGATACGACCGGGACGTCATCGAAGGACGTATTCAATCGGGCACCAAGGTCCCTTACTGCGATGAGTGCTCCGGTATTCTCAAACCGGAAACCATCTCCTTCGGCCAGGCAATGCCCCAGGAGAAAATGGAACTGGCCATGAGGCATGCCCGGGTTTGCGATCTATGTCTTGTCCTGGGTTCCTCCCTTGTGGTATACCCTGCTGCTTCGGTTCCAGTACAAGCCGGGGAGAGCGGGGCAAGACTCATGATCATCAACAGGGATGAGACCCCCCTTGATAGGGATGCGGATCTGGTGATTCGTGAATCGATAGGAAGGGCCCTTGGCGGAATCATGGAGGCCCTGGGGCATTCTAGGGAGAGAGCTGTATGAAAAACGTCGGCTTCATAGGTTGGAGGGGCATGGTTGGCTCTGTGCTCATGGGGAGGATGCTGGAAGAGGGGGACTTCAAGGGTTATGAGCCCCTGTTTTTCACCACCTCCAATGTAGGGGGCAAAGGCCCGGAGATCGGCCTTCCCATACCCCCCCTCAAAGATGCCTATGACATTGATCTTCTAAGAGGCATGGACGTCATCGTCACGTGCCAGGGAGGGGACTATACGTCCAGGGTCTACCCGGAGCTCAGGAAGTCGGGCTGGAAGGGCTACTGGATCGATTCGGCATCCACCCTCCGTCTGGATGAAGACAGTATCATCGTGCTCGATCCTGTAAACAGGCCCGTCATCGACAGGGGTCTGGCAGCAGGCACGAGGACCTTTGTGGGCGGTAACTGCACTGTTAGCTTGATGCTTCTGGCATTATCCGGCCTCTTCCGGGAGGGATTGATAGAATGGTTATCCACCATGACCTATCAATCGGCTTCAGGGGCCGGGGCCAAGCATATGAGGGAGCTGGTCACCCAGATGGCTTCCCTGGCGGGCGCCGCAGGGGATTTACTCACAGACCCTGCGACTACAGCTATTCAAATAGACGAGGTGATTACCAGGGAACTGCGAGACCCCTCTTTTCCCTCTGATAATTTCGGCGTGCCCCTTGCCGCCAGCCTGATTCCCTGGATAGACAGGCCCATGGAATCGGGACAGACCAGGGAGGAATGGAAGGGGTTTGTCGAAACCAATAAGATACTCCAGACAAAAGAGCCTATTCCAGTGGACGGGATCTGCGTGCGTGTCGGCGCCATGCGATGCCACAGCCAAGGGTTTACCATCAAACTCAAGAAGGATGTGCCCCTTGATGACCTATGGGCAATTGTCGACAAGGGGAATCAGTGGGTAAAGGTCATCCCCAATGACAAGGATTCCAGTATCACCCATCTCACACCGGCCGCCGTGAACGGCACCCTAACCATACCGGTCGGGCGAATCCGAAAAATGCTCATGGGGCCGGAATATGTCGCTGCCTTCACCTGCGGTGACCAGCTGCTCTGGGGTGCCGCGGAGCCTATCAGAAGGATTCTGAAGATTATCCTGGAATATCTCTCCTAGGGGAAAGCCGAAAGACCCCTGGTACTTCCCATGCAGAATATTTCACCGAAGCCAATCCGTCTTGGCCCTGCAGGCCACGCTGCGGTCAGCTTTCGCCATTCCTCCCCGTGCATCCGCACGGGGCATTCTGGTGAAGGCGAGTGATTCCTCCTAATCTGTGAAGATAGCAGGATGATTGAGACAGGCCAGACAGAACACACCCGAAAAGAGCGAAGAAGATGGGTAATCTTTGCCCTCTGCTCTCTCCTTTTCATAAGCTCCCAGTTCTACAGGGTGTCTAATGCCATAATCGCCCCGCAACTACAGGCAGACTTTTCCATAACCTCCGAGCAGCTGGGACTCCTCAGTGCCGCCTTTTTCTATGCCTTCGCCTTCGCCCAGATTCCCCTGGCGTTGCTCCTGGACAGGCTCGGGGCCCGGATCATTATGGCTGCGTTGAGCATGGTCGGAGCAATGGGCGCATGGGCCTTTGCCGGAGCACAGGGGCTTGGAGTTGGAGTCGTGGGCAGAATGCTCCTGGGTCTCGGGATGGCGGGCAACCTCATGGGATCCTTGAAGCTCTTTACGGAATGGTTCCCTCCCCGCCAGTTTGCCACCCTGTCGGGGGTCCTCCTGGCCACGGGTACGATCGGGAATATGGTTGCCGCAACGCCCCTGGCCCTGTTGATGGACGCCATCGGATGGAGATACTCCTTTGTGATCATAGGTTGCACCACCGCCTTCCTGTCTGCCCTGTTCTTTTTCGTGGTCAGGGACAGGCAGGCTCAAATAGCTCTAAGCCACGGGAAGAAAACGGAGGTCTACAGCCTTTCGAAAATGATCGGCCTCCTCTTGAGCCTCAGGGAATACTGGCTCATCTCCCTGGGGACCTTCTTCAGGTACGGGGTCTTTGTCGCGATCCAGGGTCTTTGGGCGGGACCTTATCTTATGAATGGGCTGGGCTTTTCCCCGGTAGAGGCCGGCAACATACTGCTAATGCTAAACATAGGATTGGTAGTGGGCTCACCATTGGGAGGATGGCTTTCAGATCGGATTCTGAACAGCAGGAAGATGGCGGTCATCCTAGGTCTCTCAGTGATGAGTCTTTCCCTTTTCTGCCTTTCCATGGGCTTTTTCCGGGATAAAGCCTTGATTTTGGGAATAGTATTCTTCTTCTTTGGCCTATCCAGCGGTTTTGGGATCATTATGTATGCCCACATCAAAGAGTGGGTGCCTGCCGGGATGCAAGGCATGGCTCTTACGGGCGTTAACCTCTTTACCATGCTTGGAGCCGCGCTATTCATGCAGGGAATGGGCTGGGTTCTGGACCAATGGAAGGCAGGCACGCTCGCAGGCCCCGGTGACTATCAAAAGGCCTTTTTCATCGGACTCATCGGAATGGTCATCGCTCTTGGCCTCTATTTCCTCACCAGGGAGCGAGAGGCAGAAGAGACCCTATGAGGGCAGAACACTAAGGGGGGAGACATGGCAGCAAAGATATTCTATGGTTGGATTATCGTTGCGACGCTCTCAGTTGTCAATTTCGCGGCTGAGGCTGCCGGGGGCCTGAACCTTGGGCTCTTCATCATCCCCATGTGCTCGGAGCTCGGTCTTTCCCGGAGTATCTTTGGCTGGTTCACGACGGGCCAGGCCCTTTCTGCAGCTGCTTCAGGTGTCTTCCTGGGGGCCTTGCTCGACAAATACGGCCCTCGAGTCATGGTCCCTGTCAGCGGGCTGGTTACCGGTCTTTGCATGATCGCCATATCACGGGCAGACGGCGCTTACACGCTTCTCTTTCTCTTCTCGATTATGGGTCTCGCAGGCCTCATTGGAACAGGAGGCCCCATCCTGACAACCGTGCCCGTCGCAAAATGGTTTGTCAGGCGGCGCGGGATCGCCCTTTCCCTCACGAGCCTGGGGATGAGTCTGGGGCCCGTGGTCCTTTTCCCTGTCACGCAGGCCCTCATTGACGGTTTCGGATGGCGCAGGGCGTGGGTGATCCTTGCCGTCACGTGCATGTCTCTCATACTCCCCCCTTCCCTGCTCTTCCTGAGGAGACAACCCGAGGACCTGGGCCTCTTACCGGACGGTGATGCCGTGGCTATCTCTCAAGGAGAGGTCTCGGCCAGGCCTCGTGTCCATGAGCCGGAGTGGTCGGTTCGTGAGGCCATGGGGACCCGTCCCTTTTGGCTGTTGCTGTCATCCCTGGCCCTTGTCAGTTTTGGAATGGGGGGAAGTATACATCGCATTCCCTACTTGATAGAGAGGGGATTTGATCACAGAATCGTATCCATCTGCTTTTCGGCAGATGCGGCAAGCGCCACGGTCATGATCCTTATCGCAGGGTTGCTTCTGGACCGGCTCCCACCAAGGTTTATTGCAGCCGGTGCCTTTGCGGGGTTTACGGTCGCCCTCCTCTTCCTGGTCAAGGCATCAACCCTATTGAGGATGTTTGTCTCCGGAATGCTTTTCGGCTCTTCCGTCGGGGTCATGCTCGTCTGTCAGACATATGTTTGGGCGGGTTACTACGGGAGGGCGTTCCTCGGCTCCATCCGGGGAGTGACCCTGCCCCCCATGTTGTTAGGACGATCCATAGGCGCCCCTCTGGTGGGCTACCTTTATGACGTCCGGGGGAGCTATCATGCTGCGTGGCATATCCTCATAGGGGCTTACCTCGCAGCCATGTTTATCGTACTGTTCGCCGGCCCACCGGTATATGGTGATCCCAAGAGATCTGGATGAAGAAGGGTCGTGGGGTCAATAATGAGCGGGCTGTTGCCCAAATCCTTTAAATGAAGCTCCCCGCAGCAAGCTGCAGGGGATTCTGGCGAAGGTGAATAAATCTTTGGTGCCGTTGCCAGGCTCTGGGGGGAATTTGATTGAGCCTTGTGAAAAGACCTCCCGAGTGGCACTACACGATTGCTATTGTGCTTTGGGCAACAGGCCCTGAAAGGCTGATCCCCCATTCCGTGGAAACCAGCCTTGTTTCTTCCCGGTGGCGGAAGTGCATGGGAATCGAACCCACCTGGGAGGTTTTCTCTGCCCCCCACACCGGATTTGAAGTCCGGGAGCCCCACCAGTGAGCTTTCCACTTCCGAAAAGAATACTAATGTCATTTTGGTGCAATGTCAATGGTATGGTTTAGTGCGCGGGAAAGGCAACAGCCCTTGTGTTTTGCCCCTGTTTCTGGCAAAGTAGTGCATATTCCCAGGACTTCCTTGAGGGTGAACGAGATGAAAAAACTAAGGGTTTGCATCATTTGCGGAGGCAGATCAGGAGAGCACGAGGTCTCTCTGCAATCAACGAGAAACATCATCAACGCCATGAGCAGGGAGAAATACGAGATAATAGTCATAGGGATAGACAAGGAAGGCCGATGGGCGCTCTACGACCCTTCGGACTTTTTGCTTCATCCTGATGACCCCCGGAGAATATCCCTTGGAAAAGCTCTCGGCGAAGTGGTAATTGACCCTGGAAACCGCCGAAACCCCATACTTACCAAAGCGGGTGACTCCCTTGGCCCTGTTGACGTCGTATTCCCTGTCCTGCACGGGCCTTACGGTGAAGACGGAACCGTCCAGGGCCTGCTTGACATCGCTGGCATTCCCTTTGTCGGAGCAGGGGTCCTGGGTTCGGCGATCGGCATGGACAAGGATGTCATGAAGCGACTACTGAGGGATGCAGGTATCCCTATCGGAAGGTTTATGGTGCTTTCCCTCGGTGAGGGGGATGAGATAGGGCCCGATGAGATTGTGGGAAAGCTGGGCTTGCCTCTGTTCGTCAAACCGGCGCGGTATGGTTCTTCCATTGGCATCAGCAAGGTGGAGGATAAAGAAGCTCTGCCAAAGGCCATGGACCTGGCCTTTGAGTTTGACCGCAAAGTCGTGATAGAGGAGTTCATTGAGGGAAGGGAGATAGAGTGCTCTGTGCTGGGCAATGATGATCCCGTTGCTTCCATGCCGGGCGAAATTATTCCCCAAAAGGATTTCTACTCCTACGAGGCCAAATATATCGATGATCACGGGGCTATCCTGAAGGCTCCGGCAGACCTGGAGCCAAGAATGGTGGACAGGATAAAGGATCTTGCGATCCGAGCTTACAGCGTATTGTGCTGTGAGGGCATGGCCAGGGTGGATATGTTCCTGAAAAGGAACAATGAGGTCCTGGTAAACGAGATAAACACTATCCCGGGTTTTACCAGGATAAGCATGTACCCCAGGTTGTGGGAAGAAAGCGGCATGGGTTACGGGGAACTCATAGACAGACTTATTGAGCTTGCCCTGGAGAAATTTCGTGGAAAATGATTGATGTCCGGTTAGGATTTTGCAAACGCAGGCACTTGCCAGAGGCTTGATCAAGACCATGAGGCGCGTGGTCACTGGGAGGTCTTTTCCAGAGGCTCAATCAAATTCCTCCCAGGCATTATAAACGGCACCAAACACCTAACAAAAGGCCCCGGTAGCCCCAGGAGATCATCTCCACCGGAGCCTCCTTCTTCTGTGCCTGTGAGGCGATGGCTATGAGGCTTATGGGGGCGTAAAGAGGCTCAGGCCGGATATTGAGCCTCTGGAAAAGACCTCCCAGTGGCCACAACCAAGTGCCCTAGGAACACTTCGGCTTTGCAAAATTCTAACCGGACATTACTGGTGGAAAATAGGTCTGAGCTGAACACGCCTCTGCTTCCTGTGATCCCGCCCTTTCGGTCTCTTTGTCACCTGGATTCTCCTCCAGACGCGCCCGAGGGATAGATCACCAGTTTGTCGCCTGG
>JAFDHO010000418.1:629-2286 GCA_019308745.1 Deltaproteobacteria bacterium | reverse complement strand
ACGCTCGCCTGCGGAAATGCGTGTCGTCCTTTTCATGGGTTGAAGGCCCGGCAGTCTTTTCCCGGAAGCAAAAGGCTCCTCGAGGCAGATGCCCTGCTGGGTGTCGGCCAGGCGGCCGCGCAGTTCCCGGAGCTTCCCGGATTTGCTTCAGGAAGACACAAGGACCGTGGCTGTTCGGCCGTCTGAGCTTAGAGCAGCATTGTGGTGTGGGCCGGAGAAGTCTACTTGGCCTCCTCTGCCGCCTTGAGCATGCCGTCGACCCATTTGTCACCCACTTCCCCTCGCAACCATTCAAGCACCGGACCCTGGGCCTTGGCCTTGAAAAGGGCCCTTTCCTCAGGGGTGGGAATGTAGACTTCCATGCCGTGCTTTTTCAACCCTTCTATGGCCATGTGATCCGTGTATCGGGAAACACCCCGGTTCACGGCCAGTGCGAGGGCCTGGGCCTTGTCTATGGCCTGCTGAAGATCCTTGGGGAGCGACTGGTAGAACTTATCGTTGATTACCATGGCGGAAACGGCATAGACGTGGTTGTCCACGGTGACGTATTTCTGTACCTGGTACCACTTGAAGAGATAGACCAGGGAAAGGGCATTGTTTTGGCCGTCGACCGTCTTGTTCTTCAGGGCACCGTAAAGCTCCCCGAAGCTTATGGGCGTGGGAGAGCCACCGAGGCTCGAGACGAGTTTTTGGAAGATGGGCGAGGGCATGACACGGATCTTGAGACCTTTCATGTCATCGGGTGTGCGGACAGGGCGCTTGGAATTGGTCCACTGTTTGAATCCGCCCGACTCCCACCAGTGAAGGACCCTGAGCCCGGTCTTTTTCCTGAGTTCTTCAAAGGGGCCGTCATAGAGCCTCCAGGCCTGGTATTCGTCCTCCAGCAGATAGGGGATGGAAAAGACCTGGACCGGCTTGAAGACTTGCGCAATGGGGCCTTCCGCGGTGTCGGCACCCTGGATCTGCCCCATCATCACCTGTTTCATACGGTCCGATGGACTGCCGAGCGCTCCTCCCCATATCAGTTCCACCTTGATCCGGCCATTGGACTTTCTTTCAACCTCGTACTTGAACATGTTGTAATGGGTTGCCCAGAAGCTGGGGTTGATGTCAGGCGCGGCAAGACCGAATTTCATGACCCACTGTTTCTCGGCGTGGGCTGCGGACGGAATAGCAAACAGGGCACAAGGGATTATCAAGAACATGCAATAAATCCATTTCTTCTTCATGGCCTATTCCTCCTTTTCCATGGTCTTGATGTGGTTATTTGCAGGGCCTCGATCGTCACATTGCGGGCCTTGCTATTGGCAGCCATATTAATTTCACAAGTATAAACCAGGGTCAAGGGAAATTGTGACTCGATGTTGAAGGGCACGCTCCATCTACCTTGCCTGACTAAAGTTCAAGCCATGGTCTGTCTAGAGTGCGTGACTTTGGAATTGACAAACCAACCTGAATTAGTATCCTGGCGGGAAAGCCCGTTCCAAGCAGGCACGGTTCGAAGCGGCTAGGAACGCCGGAAGGCTTTTGGGCATCGAGTCCCCTTCAAGGGGGGTGTCTCAATGGCGCTTGTTCCCGGGGGAAGGGAGTACTATCACGAGAGGACCGGACTGATGTACGAGATACGTTTTCACGGCCGTGGCGGGCAGGGGGCTGT
>JAFDHO010000418.1:0-611 GCA_019308745.1 Deltaproteobacteria bacterium | reverse complement strand
TTGAGCGCAGGGGTGCGCCGGTAGAGGCGTACCTGCGTTTCAACGACAGGGAGATCAGGCAGACCACAAATATCTATGAACCTGATTGTATCGTCTGCCTTGACCCTACCCTCCCCAGGTCAGTGGACATCTTCAGGAGCATGAAAGACAAGGGGACATGGGTCCAGACCACGAAGAAGACACTCGAAGAACTGGAAGTGCCGGGCAGTGTCTCGATGGTGGGCCTCTGCGATGCCTTTGGTATCGCCCTCCAGATCTTCGGCAGGCCCATCACCAATTCCATCATGCTGGGTGCCCTGTCGAGGACCAGTGGTATAGTATCATTGGATTCCCTTTACAAGGGCATGGAATCCGTGGCCTTCAGGGATGCCGACCTTGGAAAGAACCGGGAGGCGTTGAAAAGAGGTTACGATGAGACAAGGGTTTATGGCCCCGGCAGCAAGGAGCAACCATGAAAAGAGAGGGAAAGGAATACCTTGAGCAATCAACCATACCAAATGATTTGTGCCCCGTTGCGACGGAACCACTGGATATCAAGACCGGGGATTGGCGTGCCGAGAGGCCGGTGGTTGACCGGGAGAGGTGCGTAAAGTGCGCCACCTGCTGGCTCT
>JAFDHO010000251.1 GCA_019308745.1 Deltaproteobacteria bacterium | reverse complement strand
ATGCTCCTCGATAAGAGCCAGGGTCGTCTCCACTTCTTCTGCCTTCAGACCCCAGGGGTGTATGCCGAGCGCAGGGTATACGACGGTATTCCCGTACGTGCCGGAGATCTCCAAGACACGCTTGCAGGAGGCATAGTCCGAGCCAACGGCCACGATAGCAAATACCCCCGCCTTGCTGGCCCTCCCCAGGGCTCCGTCCAGATCCTCTATCTCCTCCAGATGGGCATGTGTATCAAAGAGTCGCATGCTCGTAACAGGTCATCCTGAAGGCCCTTGTATCCTTCACTGCCAATGAAGATTTGTCAAAGAGGTTCATGCACACCTGGTCGACGTCCCAGGAATTGAATCCCTTGACCCAGCTCTCCATTTGCCTCTCGGTGAGTTTTTCCGGCTCCGCGACCATCCCTGCCACGATCCTTGCCTCAGGGACTCCGGTCTTCCACAAATCCAGGGCGAGTTTGTGGTCTTTACCGATCTCTTTGGCGATCTTGCGCATGTCAGGGACCGACACTCCCAGCCTTTTGTCAGCGGTCATCCCGAATTTGGCCATCCCTTCCACGTTCTTGGAACTGGCCTTTGCCTCAAGTCTTTTCAAGACCTCTTGCACATTAGGCATGTCATGGCTCCTCGGTTGAACGGGCTTATTCACTCCTTTTGACATTCTTGGCCGCAAAAGTCAACATTGTCTCCGTTGCCTTTCGGCGTGCAGGTTTGGAGCCTGGCTGTGCGGTTATTCACACTGTAGGGAATCTTGGCTATTTCATGTCACCAACACGTGAGTTGAACTGAGACACAACTGCTTGGGAGCCTTAACATCCAGGTTTGGGAGTTTCGTTGCTTGCTTTTGACCCCGACCATTGGACTTTGGACCAGGGGACCCTTAGCCTTTTGCTTTTTTGGCCGTTCTGACCAAGGTCCTTTTTTTCTCGGGGATGGGAGGCGGGACAGGCTCGCCGGAGATCTTCTTCACGGCACTAAATTTAGAAGGGCACACTTCGAGGCAGGTCCCGCACTTTATACATTCTTCCTGGTCGATGACATGAATCCTGTTCTTGCCGCCGTCGATAGCCTCTACCGGGCATCTCCTGCCGCAGATCATGCAGGCCTGGCACTTATCGGGATCGATGTAATAGGACGGGACTTCACGGAATAGTTCGTCAATCTCTTCAGGGGTGAAAAGGCCCTCGTATTGCTCTTCGCTTTCGAGGCGAGATTCCAGTTTCTCCTTTTTGAGCAGTTTGATATAGGGGATCAGTCTTGTGACATCTTGAATCTTGGATCTTAGTTCCTCTCGAGTCGTTTCTCCCTTTGAGCCCAATGGTCCGAGTTCCTTCACCTTCTTGCTGAAATCATTGACGACCCTGGCAAAGAGCATCCCTTCACCAGAGGACATAAATTCGACCCTAAGCCTTTCCGGGTTCAAACCGATGTGTTCCATTATTCTTTTGCAAAGGAGCACCACGTTGAGCGCGTGATAATTCCCATGGGTCACGTAATTGCACTCGTTCAGGCGGCAACCGCCGACAAAAACCCCGTCCGTTCCATTGGCAAAGGCCCGGAATATGAAGGACATGTCGACCCTCCCCGAACACATAACGCGGATAAGCCTGATATCGGTAGTATATTGCAGTCTGGAAACTCCAGCCAGGTCAGCAGCCCCGTATGCTCACCAATGACAGACAAAACCGAGTATTCTTGGCCTAAAGATAACTCCTGCACTCATTCCTTTTCACCTCATTCTCTGACAAGGGCATCACGCCTTCTACACATCTCCGGCGGCCGCTTCCAACGGGATGATTTCTTCCTCAGGAACCGCCGCATCTATTTGGCTCATGAGTTCTTCGTCCGTGAAATGTTTGAGACGAATGGCCCCGGTTGGACACTTTGCATTGCACAGACCGTCCCCCTTACATATGACAGGGTTGACCACGGCCTTTTTGCCCTGCCGCGTTTCTCGAAATTCAATGGCAGCGTAAGTACAGGCCGAGATACACGCCCCACAGCCCATACACCTCTTCTCATCCACCTCGCAAACAGACCCCGAGACGGTGACAATGTCATGGGAGAGGAGGGTCAAGGCCCTCCCCGCAGCTCCATAGGCCTGGTTGATCGTCTCCTGTATGTGCTTGGGGTAGTGAGCCATTCCGCAAAGATAGACACCCTCCGCGGCAAACTCGACAGGCCTCAGCTTGACATGGGCTTCCTTGAAAAACTCGTCCGGGCCCAATGTGACCTTGAAGAACTGAGATATCTCCTTGTTTTCCCCGGGGGGGATAACAGCAGCGGCCAAGGCAATCATATCCGCATCTATGGCCACCCTCTGGCCCAAGACACAATCCGACAGGCTCACCCTCAAGAGACGCCTTCCACCCTCTTCAACGGCCTCCACCTTGGGGTTGTCCCCGAGTTCGTAGCGGATGAACCTGACATCTTTCTCAGAGGCTTCCCGGTAATAGTCTTCCTTGAACCCGTAAGTTCTCATATCACGATAGAGGATGTATATGTCCATCTCGGGGTTTATCTCTTTGAGCTTCAAGGCGTTCTTGACGGCCTGACTGCAGCATACGCGGCTGCAATAGTTTCTTTCTTCATTCCTGCACCCAACACATTGAATCATCACCAGGGTCTGGGATTGAACCACCTCTTCATCTCTCCTTGCGATGCGCTCTTCCAGCTCAAGGAGGGTCAATACCCTGTCCTCTTCCCCGTAGAGATATTCCGAGGGCTTGTACTCTTCGGCGCCTATAGCGATGACGGCCGCCCCGTGCTTTATCTCCGTGTTGCCTCTCTCAGACTTGACCCTGGTGACGAAGTTGCCTACGTAGCCGGTAGCCTCGGTGATGACCGCATCGGTATATACATGGATTGAGGGGTGCTTATAGACCCTCTGTGCGAGCTCATGCAAGTAAGCCTGAACATCAAGCCCTTCCAAGGTGTAATGGATTCTCCGTGCTGTCCCGCCCAGCTCCTTTTCCTTTTCCAGCAGGTGAACCTCGTGCCCCTGATCCGCTATGGAGAGAGCACAGGTCATGCCGGCTATGCCTCCCCCAACTACCAGGGCCCTTTTGTCTACGGGAAGGTCAATTTCCTGTAAGGGTTCCAGGTAGCAGGCGCGAGCCACGGACATTCGGATGAGGTCTTTTGCCTTGTCTGTTGCATCCTCCTTTTCCAGGGAGTGGACCCAGGAGCAATGTTCTCTGATATTGGCCATCTCCAAATAGTATTGATTGATTCCGGCCTCCCGAAGGGTATCCCTGAACAGGGGTTCAAGGGTCCTGGGACTGCAAGCGGCAATCACCACCCGATTGACGCCTTTTTCCTCCAACATGTCCGTTATCTCTTTGGCGCAATTCGTGGCACATGAAAACAGCTGTTCCTGGGCGTATACGACATTGGGCAAGGTCAGGGAATATTCGACGGTGGAGGGCACATCCACGACTTTCCCGATATTGGCCCCGCAATGACACACAAAGACCCCCACCCTGGGCTCCTCCTGGGAGACATCCTTTTCATCAGGGTAAATCCTCTCCTCCGCAAGCTTCCCGCGGCGGTAGTCAAGGAGTTGACCGCACTGGGAGCCCGCGCCACTGGCGGAGAAGACAGACTCGGGGATATCCAGCGGGCCCTGGAAGGCACCACTGACAAAGATCCCCGGACGTGAGGTCTCCATCGGGTTTAAAGGATTGGTTCTGCAAAACCCGTGTGATTCGAGTTCAATTCCGAATTTCTCAGCCAGGGCCTGGTAGTCCGCAGGAGGATTCAATCCGACGGATAACACGACCATGTCGAATGCTTCCTCTTTCACTCCCTCTTCGGGGGTCGCGTATCTCACCAGGACATTCCTCGTCTCAGGCTCTTCTCCGACTATGTTCACGTAGCTTCTTATGATCCTGACACCGGGAAGTTGTTCGGTGCGCTGGTAGTAAGTTTCGAAGTCCTTGCCATGGGAGCGGATATCGTTGTGGAATATGGTACATTCCGCCTCCGCGTCATGGTCTTTTGTCAGGATCACCTGTTTTTGGGTATAGGTGCAACATACGGCAGAGCAATAGGTGTTATCGCCGGGGGTCACTCGCCTGGAACCGACGCATTGAATCCAGGCAACCTTGTGAGGATGTTTCATGTCCGAGGCCCGGAGGATTTCGCCCTCGTACGGGCCGGTTGAGCACAACAGGCGTTCATAGTCCATGCTTGTTACAACGTTCTGCAATCTCCCATAGCCATAATCTTCTTTTGTCCTGGGATCAAAGGGCTCGAAACCGGGAGACAGGACGATCGCGCCCACTTTTATTTCTATCTTCTCCGGCTTTTGGCTGAAGTCTATAGCCTCATTCTTGCAAACCCCTTCGCAAATAGCACACTTCTTCTCTTTGAGGTAAAGACAGGTTTCGTCTATATAGGTGATGAGGGGAACCGCCTGGGAGAAGTATATGTGGACGGCCTTGTTCTTGGATATCTCCTGGTTGTATTGATCAGGGTAATGGACGGGGCAGTATTCTACACAGGTGGTGCAACCGGTGCACTTCTCCTCATTGATGTATCGGGGCCTTTTGGTCAGGGAGACCTTGAAGTCTCCCGCTTCCCCCTCCACCCGGTCAACTTCGGTATAGGTGAGAACCTCTATGTTGGGATGCCGGCCGACCTCGACCAGTTTCGGCGCGAGTATTCACATGGAGCAATCGTTGGTAGGGAAGGTCTTGTCGAGCTGGGCCATATGGCCGCCAATGGCCGGCAATTTCTCGACCATGTAGACCTTGAAACCGGTAGCGGCAAGGTCAAGGGATGCTTGAATGCCGCTGATCCCCCCTCCCACGACCATGACGTCTCCGAAATCACTCCGCTCGAAACCCTTGCGAAGTTCCTGAAGCTTTTCTCTTATCGACAGTTCCTTTTCCACCATCTCTCACCCCTAGATGACTTCCTGTATGATCTCAGTGATCTCCTTGACCTCTATGGCCTCACCACCGTCCACGTTCAGCCTGCTATCCTCAAAATTAGTGATGCAGTAGGGACAGGCCGTTACCAGCACCTCGGCCCCGGCCTCAAGCGCCTGCTCCAGCCTCACATCAGAAAACCTCTCACCCTTCACCGTCTCCATCCAAATCCTGCCTCCCCCTCCACCACAACACAGACTCTCACCCCGGCTCTCAGCCATCTCAATCAACTCCACCCCAGGCACCCTCCTCAATAACTCCCGGGGCTCCTCATACACCCCATTGTGCCTCCCCAGATAACAGGGATCATGATAGGTCA
>JAFDHO010000250.1 GCA_019308745.1 Deltaproteobacteria bacterium | reverse complement strand
CGGGGCCAGGGGTTTCCCCCACTGACAAGTCGCGAAAAGACGGCGCCCTCCCGCCAGTCACTCCAGAAAAGGCATCATCACCCGTTCTCCGTATCTGAGGAGGCATTTCAAAAGACTAAAGTATTACGATATACCCTATTCCGGGATAAAGCAAATAGAAGGATTTGGGCAACAGGCAGTAGAGGAGCAATCGAGCAATATCGAGCGTGTGCCCAATGGCTATGGGGCTCCTTGACTTGACCGGTATTATGATTACTATAGGACAGTTGGTGGCTGCTGACAGGACCATCATTTCTCCATATATTTATGTTTCCCCGAAGACAAAAGGTGAAATCACGAGGCCATGGCCGGTAAAGATTACTATAAGATCCTTGGTATATCCAGGTCCGCTTCCCCGGATGAAATAAAGAAGGCCTACCGAAAGCTGGCCATGAAATACCATCCGGACAGAAACAAAGGTGACAAGGGAGCTGAGGCCAAGTTCAAGGATATCAGCGAGGCCTATGCCGTATTGAGCGACCCCCAAAAGAAGAAGCAGTACGACACCTTCGGAGCCGAAGGGTTCCACACCCGTTTCACCCAGGAAGACATCTTCAGAGATTTCGATTTTAGCAGTATTTTCAGAGAGTTCGGCTTCGGAAGCAGCGGCAGGGGCCGCAACATATTCAGCCAGATATTCGGCGGATTGGGCCAGGATTCCTTCGGGGGAAGGGGGTCCTCTTTTGGTTCCGGCTTCAGGGGCTTTGACGGGAACAGCCAGGCAGCAAAGGGGCGTGATCTGGTGTACGAACTGCCTGTTACCCTGGAGGAGGCTGCCAAGACCACGGACAAGATCATATCTTACAGGGTTGGCGGGAGGCAGCAAGACCTCTCCGTAAAGATCCCCGCCGGCATCGATTCCGGGAAAAAACTCCGGCTTCGGGGAAAAGGGGAGCCGGGTGCCTATGGGGGCCCTAACGGAGACCTTTACATCCAGGTCAAGGTATTGGACCATCCTCTGTTTGAGAGAGAAGGGGATGACCTCCTTTTCAAAAAGGAAATCAAGTACTCGGAGGCGGTGCTCGGGACCGAGATCGAAGTACCAACCATCGACAACAAGACCCTGAAGCTAAGGATCAACCCTGGGACCCGGGATAACGCCAAGCTGAGATTGAAGGGATACGGTATGCCCCGAATGAACGGAAATGGTCGAGGCGATGCCTATGTCCAGATAAATATCGACATACCAAAGAGACTCAACAAGAAGCAGAGGGCCCTCCTCAAAGAGTTAGCGGACGCGGGGCTATAGGTCTTCGATGAAAGCCTTGGCCGTTTTCTCCGGTGGTCTGGACAGCATGCTCGCCGTTCAATTGATAAGGGCTCAGGGGATTGAAGTCCTGGGCCTTTTTTTTGAAACCCCTTTTTTCTCCTCTTCTACTGCCAAGAAATCTGCTGCCGAAATCAATCTCCCAATCAGGGTTGTCGACCTGACCGAGAGCCACCTTGAAGTCCTGAAAGAACCACGGTATGGGTATGGTGAAAACCTGAACCCCTGTATCGACTGCCATATCCTCATGGTGAGGAAAGCCGGCGAAACCCTGGAAAGTGAGGGGGCTGCATTCGTCGTCACGGGCGAGGTCCTGGGACAACGGCCCATGTCCCAGAACAGGAAGGCCTTATCCCTGGTGGCCTCTGAAAGCGGGATTCCGGACCTGGTTTTACGCCCCCTCTCCGCCAAGCTCCTGCCCGCGACCCTTCCCGAACAAAAGGGGTGGGTGGACAGGGACAGGCTCTTGGGACTATCAGGCCGCTCCCGAAAACCCCAGATAGCCCTGGCAAAGGAATTGGGGATAGAGAAATATCCTTCTCCCGCAGGTGGTTGTCTGCTCACGGATCCGGGATTTTCTCGGAGAATGAGGGACCTCCTCTCGTCTTCTTCGGATCTCCAGCTAAGAGAGATTGAACTGCTCAAGGTGGGCCGGCATTTCAGGATCGGTCCCGCCACAAAGCTGATCATCGGCCGAAATGAAAGGGAAAACAGGTTTATCAGGGACTTTTACAGGGAAGGGGATCTCCTCCTGGCCCCACTTTCGGTCCCCGGACCAACGGCGCTGGCAATAGGAGAGGTCTCCCCTGAGCAGGAAGGTCTGGTGGCATCCATGACGGCCGCGTACAGTGATCCTGGAGATGGAGAAGAAGTCGATGTCGGTCTGGGCCCGAGAGCCTCAGCCAGGACCCTTCGGGTCAAGAGGAAAGAAAAAAAGGAATTCCGTGCCCTTATGATTTGATTGGAAATACAGGAAGGCCTGCTTACTGCCTGATGAGCCTCTTTATGAAGGATTTGCCCTCGAGGGCTTGGATGCGCCTTTCCCGGTCCGTGATCTCGTTTTCATAAAAGCTTATTTGCACTTCCGCCTTTTCGCGCTCCTGCATCAACCTGTTTATCGTGACATTCATGTCCAGGATTTCTAGCCTTTGCTGTCGGGTCGGATCACCGCCACGGGACTCCCGCAGGGCGTCTGCCTTGCGGCTTAGCTCGGCTATTTGCTGGTTCAACCGGGTAACCGTCTCTTTCTGGGGCACAATGAGGGCGTTGAACTGGTCAATCTCCTGCCTCAGGTTCTCCTCCCTTTCCATGGTGAAATAGAGCACAAAGAAGGTCACTGCCACCAGCAGAACCGCAATGGAAAGAAACCTGAAAAGGATCTTACCGGTCTTGCTGACCGGGGTGAGGACAAGCTTCAACCTGCCGAAGGTCGATAGCACAGAGTCCTTCTTCGTGTAGGTCGCCGATCGCCCCTCCACCAAAGCCTGAATCTGTCGAACCGCGCCCGCAAGAGACCTGACATCCTCCTCCAGTTCCCTTCCGAGATCCCCTTTTGAACATCTGTCGAGGGTCTCCCCGTCCGGTTCCTGCAACAAACCGACCTTGTTTCGAAACTCATCTATCAGCTTATCCGTTTCGATCTCGCTGGCGAATTTCCCCGGAAATCTCCTCTTTAACTCCCGGATCTCCACCTGTAGCTGGTCCACGTGGGTCCCCAGGTCCTTCCCTATCTTCTTGAGCATGGGTTCACTGGACACATATTCCCTGCCCACGCTCAGCATGAGCACCTGCTCCCTTATCTTGTGGAGTGCCCCTAGTGTCTCTTGCTCAACCATAGCCTTGTGTACACATCCGCTTATATTATGACCTTGTCAGGGTTCTATCTCAAGTCCGATCCAGGATCAGGGTGGTGCCATCCCCTTCCGGAGACCTTTTCAGAAAATCGCGTCGGACGGACAACTGCTGATACAGGTCATGCACTTGATGCACTTGCTTTTGTCGATGTAGGCCGGTTCCTTCTTCTTCCATTCGATCGCCCCGACAGGACAGCTCTTGAAGCATAGCCCGCACTTCTTGCAAAGATCCAGGTCCACCTCAAAACTGAGAAGGGCGGCGCACCGCTTTGCCGGACACTTCTTTTCATGAATGTGGGCCTCGTATTCATCCCTGAAGTACTGCAATGTGGAGAGCACGGGATTCGGGGCCGTCTGCCCAAGGCCGCAAAGGGACGATTCCTTGATGAACCGGCTCAACTCATGCAGATCATCCAGGTCACTGAGTTCTCCGTCCCCGTGGGTGATCTTCTCCAGGATCTCCAGCATGCGACTGGTTCCTTCCCTGCAGGGGGCGCACTTGCCACAGGACTCCTCTCTGCAGAAATCGATGAAGAAGCGGGCCATGTCCACCATGCAGGTATGATCATCCATGACGATCATCCCCCCCGAGCCCATAATGGCCCCCACCTTGCTGATGGACTCAAAATCCACGGGTGTATCAATATGGGCCTCGGGGATACAGCCCCCTGACGGGCCGCCCAGTTGTACTGCCTTGAATTTCCTCTTCTTTTGGCGCATACCCCCGCCAATCTCGTAAACTATGGTACGCAAAGTAGTGCCCATGGGGACTTCCACCAGGCCTATATTCCGGACATCTCCGGTGAGGGCAAAGATCTTCGTCCCTTTGCTTGTCTCAGTCCCGATGCTCGCATACCACTCACCCCCCTTAAGTATGATCTGCGGCACATTTGCGTAGGTCTCCACGTTGTTCAGTACGGTCGGCCTTTTCCAGAGACCTTCCTGGGCCGGAAACGGGGGCCTGGGCCTGGGCATCCCCCTTTTCCCCTCAATGGATTGCATCAAGGCGGTTTCCTCCCCGCACACAAAGGCCCCTGCCCCCTGGTAGACCTTCACGTCGAAGTCAAACCCGCTGCCGAGGATATCTGTGCCCAGAAGGCCATATTCCCTTGCCTGGCGGATGGCTATGTCCAACCGTCGCAGGGCAAGGGGGTATTCGGCCCTGCAATATATGTAGCCCTGCTGGGCCCCGATGGCCTTTGCAGCAATGATCATACCCTCCAGAACGGCATGGGGGTCCGCCTCCAGTACGCTCCTGTCCATGAAGGCACCGGGGTCCCCTTCGTCCGCATTGCAGAGGGCATACTTGATATGTCCTTTGGACTTCTTCGCGAATTCCCACTTCACACCCGCTGGAAACCCGGCCCCTCCCCTTCCCCTCAAGCCGGATTTCTTCATTTCATCGATAATCCCCTCAGGTGTCATCTCAGTCAGGGCCTTTGCCGCACCAAGATATCCGTCCTGGGCGATGTATTCATCAATGCTTTCCGGGTCAATTCCCTTGTGTCGAAGCACGACCTCTTTCTGATACCTAAAGAACGGCAATTCTCCCAAATAGGGGATGGCCTTTTTGTCCTTTACACTTCGATCCGCTTGACCCGATTCGTTTTCTGACATAGCATATATCTCCTTCACCTACTTCCCTTCCTTCATTATGCCATCCTAGCGTGACTTTCTAGCGTGACTTTACTAAGCACGGTTAGGTCATAGGTGGCAACTCATTGTAAGCATTGGATTAAAGCTCTTTGTCAACTGTATACACTGAATGGGATATTGGTTTTCAGTTCTTTGTCAAACAAACCCAACGCATCTGCAAGCTGACGGATATCATCGTCCATCTCTTCGATGCGGTGAACAGCTTTGTAGCGGCCTTTGGTCTTCTGAGGAGGACTTTCTACAAATGTTCCAAGCCTTACGGCCGAGAGCAGTTCCAGGAGGCAATGGGGAGAGCCTTTGAAGTTAGCCTTTTCTTTAGCCCGCTTATAAAGCACCATGGTTAGAAGGAAGGCAATCAAACAGATAAAGCCATGCACTTTAACTTTATGGTCTGTCCAGTGATATTGGGGTCTTAGGGCTAAGTGAGAAGGATTCTTCAAGGTTTTAAAGGCATACTCTACCTGGGCCTGGCCCCAGTAGGCCAGGATAATTTCCTCGGTAGACCAGTTGTGGCGATTGGTAATTAGTATCCGGCGACCAAGAGAGTGCTCTTTTAAGTGGTTGAGTTGATCTTTATTAACCCAGAAGTCCAACTCAAATGCATCTTTACTGAGGGGGGTAAGAGACCAACGGAGAATTTCATTAAGATCATAGGAGGAGATGAGGGAAGCTATTTTCTTGCCCAATGCCTCCGGTTGCCTCTTCGCCCCTCTTTTGGTGGGGAAGCGAATCTTTTCCTTAAGTGCGGCCAGTTTGGTGAACAGCTTTGCCATGTTTTGCTCAATGCCCCGGATCTGACCTTGAAGAAGTTTTTCTGACACATACACTATGGCGGTTAGATCAAGACCCCAGATGGTGGTATGAGTGCGATAGCAGGGCATCTCCCTATCCTGTATCGAGATACGGCCCATGGATTTGTTGGCCTCCTCGACCAAGGCCTTGTGATGGCAGGGAGATAGAGCCCCTACAAAATAGATGGTCTCATACACATCCTGTAAGATCTCTTTGGAGTTATTCCCTTGATCAAATACCACCGTAATGTCATGAAGGGAACCAGATAAGGCCTTGAGTCGATCAACCATATGGCGGAAGTATCTTTTGAAGACCGTTCGATCCTGGAGGTTGCCTTGGTAAATCTTATGAAACAGGGGGAGATAGTCCTGTCGGGTGATCAGAAGCAAAAGACCCAGTTGTCTTAGATCCATCCTCTTCTGTTTGTTTTTTCCTCTTTGAGCAAGAGTGCAATGTTCGTTAGTCGAAGCAATATAGGTAAAAAAATTGCTCGTGTCACAAAGCAGGGTATCCAGGGTGATGTTCTCTTTTTCAACCGTTTTACGAACCAAGTCTTCTTCAATTAAGGGAATGACTGAAGCCGGGAGGGCCTCCATTTGATCCCAAAAGTGCTGGCTGTCCAGCTTGGAAAGGGACATTCTTAGGAGATAGGAGAGGCTCGTGTGCCTTGCAAATCCCTTGTACCAGTTCTCTTTGCTTGTCGGTTTACAGGCCCTACCGAGGGCGGCCATAAGTAAAGAGCCTCCCACGGTGAAGCTATCCCGAAGGTGCCTGCAATCATCAGGCAGGTGTTTGTTAATGGTTTCTACCACCTGGAGTTCTTCTGCGACATGGAGCAACATAGCTACAGCACCATGAGAGTAACTTCTGACTTTTTGAGGAATACCTTCAGTAAGTCTCTTGAGAAGGTCCTCGGCGCGGCCGAGATAGGCCAAGATAACGGGTCTGGGCTTACCGTTGACTCTACGAGATTCAACGATGCTCCAATAGGTCTTGCCCCTTGATTTTCGTTTTTGGAGGGTGGCCATATT
>JAFDHO010000055.1 GCA_019308745.1 Deltaproteobacteria bacterium | reverse complement strand
CCTCCTTTCCGAGCTGGAGGCTCTCCAAGCCGGAAGCCGCCAGTCACTCCAGAAAAGGCATCATCACCCGTTCTCCGTATCTGAGGAGGCATTTCAAAAGGCTAAAGTGTTACCATTTTACTTATATTCGTTTGGATGCGATTATATATGGATTTTTTCAGCTTACCCAGTTGCCGGTGGCCAGCACTTTCTGGCGTTATGTGGATAGTCTGGGGATCAACCAGGCCCATTCATTTTTAAAGATCATGAGTGTATTGAGGGAGAGGGTTTGGCAATTGTGTAGCTTGAGCTATGAAACGATTCATTTGAGCACGGACACAACAGTTGCGACCCTGTATGGAGATCAACAGAGAGGCCGCAGGGGTTACAATACGAGAAACCGGGGCAAAAAGGGAATAGGCCTGTTCTTTGCTTTATTGATGAGACGAGGGAATACCTCCTCGGGAAACTGCGCAAGGGAGAAACCATTGGTGGTGAAGAAGTAGCCAAATTTATCAAGAAAATCAAAGCCCAACTTCCGGGTTGCGTCAAGAATGTGCTGTTTCGTGGAGATGGTGAGTTTTTCAGTTGGCAGAGTGCCTGTGCCTGCATTGAAGAAGGTTTTGATTTTATTATTGACACCTGTCTAAGCAAAAGATTTCTTGCATGGATTGTATGGCCTTGAAAGCACATCAGAAAATACCAATACCTGGCTGACCGATTGTTGGGAATATTGACCTACCAAAAGCTCATAGGCATGTAGGTCAGGGCAAACTCGGGTGATAAGAAGGTGAGTAGAAGAATCACCTCTAATCGCAAATGGTTATGTTCGTGCAAAATCCAGGTATGAATTCCCGGTTCACCTTTGAAGGGCCGAGAAATGATGATTTGAGTTCTTCGCTTTGGTCAACAGCCTGTTCACTTTTGTCTGGATTAGGAACTTCGAGTTCTCAAAATCGGCCTGAAGGAACAATGGGTTCATCCCTGAGCCGGTAAATGAACGAATGAACAATTTTACGAAAAAGGACCACTCATGGTCTTCATCGAAACTTTTGATATACGTTTAAATATTATTGATTGGAAAAGCAAAAAAGGTGAATATATAGGGGAATACGTATCCTAATCGTTGGTCAGTCGGAGTCATGTCCTGCAGAGGCCCATTCAGAAATTCCTGTGCCTTGATGGGCTGTTACCTAAACCTTTCCCGCTAACTCAAAGGAGGTATCAAGATGAAAGAGCAAAGATCCAAAGGTCTGATTGTTGGCACCCTACTGGCTATTGTCTTGGCGATTCTTCTGATCGTTCCTCTACGGCCTGCTTTGGCGGCCCAGGGTGCAAAACCCGTTGAACTGAGTTTCTCCTTACATGTTCCCCCGAAGGCAGCGCCATATCACGCGGCGTTCCTTCCCTGGGCCAAGGAAGTGGAGAAGGCGACCAATGGCAGGGTCAAGATCAAGTTCTACCTTTCCCAGACCCTGGTGAAGGCGAGGGATTCCTACGACGGGGTAAAGAACGGCATCGCTGATATCTCCTGGGTCGCCTTTAGCTGGACGCCCGGCCGTTTCCCCCTCACGGGAGTTATGGACCTGCCCTTCCTCAGCCCCAGTACCTTTACGGGCGCCCACGCCCTGACAGACCTCTACAAGAAATATCCGGAGATGAGACGAGAAGTGAGAGACGTGCATCTCCTGCACCTCTGGGTTACCCTGCCCTACGAGATTCACACGGTTGATAGACCCGTTCGCAAGATGGAAGACGTTAGGGGCCTTAAGCTGGCCACCCAGCCGGCCGCAAGGGCTGCGGTGGAGGCACTGGGAGCTGTACCCGTTACAATGCCCAGTCCTAAGATCTACCAGACCGTCGAAAAAGGGGTGGCCGACGGGGCCGCCCTGGCATGGGGTGCTTACAAGGCCTACAAGCTGGTCGAGGTTACCCGGTATCATGCCAATCCTCACCTCGGAGGGGTTTCCTACTGCACCATAGTGAATAAGAACAGGTGGAACAGCCTTCCAAAAGATGTCCAGGCAACCATTACCCGAGTTACGGAAAGGATGTTACCGGACACCCTCTGTCAGGCGGTGACAAACGAGGCGAAAAAGGGTAGGGAAATCACCAAGAAGCAGGGACAGGAAATCGTAGACTTCCCTCCCAGTGCGCTGGCGAGATGGAAGGCCGCGGGCAGACCGGCCTGGGACAAGTGGGCAGAAGCCATGGAGGCGAAAGGGCTGCCGGGCAAAAGGGTATTGGAAGATGCCATCCGGCTCGTGGAGAAGCATGCCAGATAGATACCCGGAGAGGTAGGCAGTCTGGGGACTTGAGCGGATGAAACGGGACGACATATCCAATTCCTTTGAGAGGGTTGTCTCGCCCCTTGGCCGCATCATGGACAGCGTGGGGCGCGTCATTCTGGCGTCGATGGTCCTGCTGATCACATCTGACGTTGTCCTGCGCTATTTCTTCAATCGCCCCATCAAGGGAAGTTATGAGCTGGTCGAGTTCATGATGGTGATCCTGGTCTACCTGGGATTGGCCTACACACAGACCAGGAAGGCACACGTGGCCATTAACCTCCTGACGGTAAAGCTCAGCAAAGGTCGGCTTGCCGTCACCTCGAGCGCAACGAATTTTCTCTGCACGGTCATCTTTTCCATCATAACGTGGCGATGTGCCCTTCAGGCCGAGGCCCTGAGATCCAGTGGGACATCTTCTGACACCCTTTTCATCCCAAACTACCCTTTCATGTGGGTGGTTGTCTTTGGCAGTGTTGTCCTCTCCCTTATCTTTTTGAAGGACACGATAGGATCCCTCTCGGGAGTATTCAAACACTGCCGGAGGCCATGGCTCTGGATCACCCTCGATGCCCTCTTTGTCGCCTCTTTGCTCAAAATCCCTGCGTGGTTTCATATGCTTCCATGGGAGATAACCAGACCACTCATGGGGATTATCGGCATTCTCCTGCTCGTACTGCTCCTCTTCTCCAGCATGCCCATAGGTCCGGTCATGGCCCTGGTGGGTTATCTCGGGTTCAGCTACCTGGTCAATCCCGATGCGAGCCTTGCCATATTGGGAACGTCTCCCTACAGGTCCGCATCGAGCCATGCGATGACCACCATCCCCCTCTTCGTGCTGATGGGCCTCCTGTGCTTTTATGCGGAGTTAAGCAAGGATGTCTACGCCACGATCCGGAATTGGGTGGGGAGATTGCCCGGGGGGCTAGCCATGTCCACGGTGGGCGGGTGCGCCGGGTTCGCCGCGGTAAGCGGCTCCAGCATGGCCACCGCCGTGACCATGGGCACAATCGCCCTGCCGGAAATGAGAAGGTATAAATACTCCGACGCCTTGGCCTGCGGTTGTGTTGCGGCAGGGGGCAGCATCGGCATCCTCATTCCGCCGAGCATAGCCTTCATCATCTACGCCACCCTAACGGAGGAGTCCATCGGGAAACTCTTCATCGCCGGGATTATACCGGGTCTCATGGAAGCGGCCTTCTACATGATCACCATCTACGTAATGTGCAAGATGAGGCCCTCACTCGGCCCACCCGGGCCTTCCTCCACCCTCAAGGAGAAGATCCTCTCTCTAAAAGATACCTGGGGGATACTCCTACTTTTTGTCCTGGTGATAGGAGGCATTTACGCGGGTGTCTTTACACCCACAGAAGCCGCAGGGGTTGGCGCATTTGGTGCGCTCCTGCTGGGTATAATCAAGAGGAAACTGAATCGCGAAAAAATCTTGACCTCACTGGCCGATGCCAGCAAGAACACCGCTATGCTCCTTCTCATGTTGATCGGTGCGGACATCTTCAGCTACTTCCTGACCATGTCCCAGATCCCCTTTTTGCTCTCGGAGTTCGTTGTGGGCCTCGCTGTCCCAAAGGCGGTCACCATCTGGGCTATCCTTTTAGTATACATAATACTGGGCTGTATCATGCCCATCATCCCTGCCATCATATTGACTATCCCGATCTTCCTGCCGGTGGTGACGGGGCTCGGGTACGATCCTATCTGGTTCGGGGTCATCGTGGTGACCATGGCAGAGATGGGACAGATCACTCCCCCCGTGGGGATAAACGTCTTTGCCCTCAGCGGGGTGGCCAAGGATGTGCCCCTGGGAACCATTTTCAAGGGTATCCTGCCCTTTCTGATTGCGGACCTGGTGAGGGTCGTTCTGGTCTTCTTCATCCCCGCCCTGGCCCTTTGGCTCCCGTCCCTGATGGGTTAGAGGAAGCCGAAAGAGACGCTTCCAAGAGAGGGGCCTCTCTTCGGGCTGTTTCCCAAGACATCCCGTTCGTTCTGTCTGGAGACAGGGCACCTGAGATCATTTTGGAGGGCCTTCCGCAGGTGCCTGCCTCCAGCCAACGTCCGTTCCAGGGGATAATGTGCCCGGTGTGGAGGGGCGCACTGCATTTTGTCAGCCTTCGATGAAGAGGTGTATCCTGTGTACCCGGACGAAAAGAGCAGGAATCTGATCGCCATGGTGAGGCAAGCGGTCGTGGTTCATGGGACGATCTTTGAAGATGAAGGGAAGAGACAATTGAAAGTCATTGATGTCCTCCCCCTCCCCATTGAAGTTCATGAATGATCAGTACCACTTGGAATCGTCTCCTCTTTTCCGGCAAGGTTTTCCTCCCTTCCCGGTACATCCGGGGAGCTCCTTTGTGCACTCCTTGCCGAAGGTCCTGTTTCCAGGTGCGTGGAAAAACGGCACATTGTTAGTTTGACCTGGCGAAGGGAAATCTGTTAGGGTGCCTTTTGGGCAATACGTAACTCTGGCCACTCCGGATTCAAGGGGGGTCGATCACAATTACCCCCTGGAGAAGGGGGCAGGAAAACAGTCAATGGTGAAGGAGAGCAAGGTCGAACGACAACTGGAGAGGCTACAGGAACACCTGAAGCAGGAGAACCCCATCCTCTCAGAAGTAGTATCCAGCTTTAGGGAGCTTGACCGGATATGCCGCAAGCTCGGGTTCTTCTCTCCCGAGGAATCCCACGCTACGCGCACCGCGTGGTGGCCCCTGATTTCCGTACTGGGGGTCTATTCTTCGGGAAAATCCACGTTCATAAACCACTACCTTGCCTATCGGCTCCAGGCAACGGGCACCCAGGCCGTGGACGACAGGTTCACGGTGATATGTTACGGCAGGGACGATGATCCCCGGGTCCTCCCAGGGGTCGCACTGGATGCGGATCCCCGTTTTCCCCTTTACAGGATCAGCCGCGCCATAGAGTCGGTTGCAGAGGGGGAAGGCCGGAGAATAGACTCCTATCTCCAGCTGAAGACCTGTGGCAGCGAACGAATAAAAGGTAAGATCTTCATCGATTCACCGGGCTTTGATGCAGATGCACAACGCACCTCTACCCTGCGGATCACGGACCATATCATCGATATATCAGATCTGGTGCTGATCTTTTTTGATGCCAGGCACCCGGAGACCGGATCCATGCAGAACACACTGGAACACCTGGTGAGGGGCACCATACATCGAACCGATTCCAACAAGTTCCTTTACATTCTGAACCAGATCGACACCGCAGCCCGGGAGGACAACCCCGAGGAGGTCTTCTCCGCATGGCAAAGGGCATTGGCCCAGTACGGAATGACGGCAGGCCGTTATTACACTATTTACAACGAAGAAGCGGCCATACCCATCAAAGAGGAAAAGATCCGCGCACGTTTTGAAAGCAAGAGGGATGCTGATTTGAGAGAGATCCATTCCCGCATAGAACAGGTCGGCGTGGAACGAGCCTATCGCATAGTCGGCATGCTCGAGCAGGCGGCACGGTCGCTCAAGCAGGATCTCGTTCCCTTCCTGAAGGAATTCATGGGATCCTGGAGACGGAGGGTCCTGATGATCGACGGGGTCATGGGGGGGCTGATCTTGATATGCTTTCTCCTCCTGACCATTTGGCAGGGCTATTGGGAGGGTCTTCATCTCCGAGCACCCTTTCTCGAGACCCTGGTTTCAAAGGCCTATATCAGGGATCCATTCCTGATAGTAATCGTTCTCCTTGCCCTAGGGGTGCACCAGATTGTTAGGCGCCGTGTGGCCTTGAAACTCATATCCAAGTCACTCAAAGGAATCGTTGGGGAAAACCGAAGGAGTCATTATTTGGGGGCCCTGGAGAAGAACTGTCGGTGGACGCGAAGTATCTTCCAGGTGAACCCGGAGGGCTGGGGCAGGAGGAACAGGAGGAGACTGGAAGGAGTCCTGGACGAAGCAAACACCTTCATGCAAAGGCTAAATGACATGTATACGGACCCCTCGGGTGAAGGCAAGGGTGGCCCCCTAATGGGGGAGCCCCCTTTGCCCCGAGACGGGGAGTCCGATCGCGCTTTTCATGGTTAGCCCGGGAGTGCCGTCTGAGCCCGATTCATAGTATATTTTCTATGGGCATGACCCTGTTGAAGGCAAGAGCCTGAAGGAGAGACAGGGAGGAACGAGGATGGAAAAAGTCACCATCGACGGGGTGGAACTCATCCTGTCACAACCGGACGATGTGCCAATGAGGTGGGTAGGGCAGGAGGAACTGGTGACCCAGGTCCTGGCCGCATGGATGGTCATAGGTGATGATGATTTGCCCTTGAGCCCCAGGCTCGTGGGCAAACCAGGCGTCGGAAAAACCACACTGGCCTACCATGCCGGGAGGATAATGAACCGCCCGGTATACCTGTTCCAGGCCACTATGGATACAAGGCCCGAGGATCTCATTGTTACCCCTGTCATTTCAGATCAGGGGAAGATCAAGTACATGGCCAGTTCCATCGTGTCTGCCATGGTAAAGGGAGGAGTCGCCATAATCGACGAAGGGAACCGGATGAGCGAGAAGAGCTGGGCCTCTCTAGCCCCTTTGATGGACAGCCGCAGGTATGTGGAGTCCATAGTGGCGGGGATCAAGATCAAGGCCCACCCGGATTTCCGCCTTTGTACCACCATGAATGACGATGCGAGTACCTTTGAGCTACCCGAGTACATCCACAGCAGGCTCCAACCCCAGATATTTATAGACTTCCCGGAGGCCGAGGAAGAGATGCAGATCCTCAAGGCGAACCTGCCCTTCGCAGACGAGGAGATCCTTGAATACGTCGTGGAATTTCTTCAGACATCCCACGAGGCCGATGAAAGATACACGGTGAGAGACGGGATCAACATCGCGCGCTATGCCTTGAAAAGACTCGTGGAGAGAGGAGAGAGGTTGACCCTGGCTGGCAGGAAGGAGAAGACTCTGGAATACATGAAAGAGGCTGCGTCCATGATCCTGGACCCAACTGCGGTCCAGTTCTTTGACGACATCTTGGGTGATGAAGACTCAGGCGAACAGGATTGAATGGGAGAATGTGCGCATTGTTCCCATTCTTCACAACAGGATGGAATTTGCCCTTGAGGTGAGACGCCAATTCCTGGAATTCAAGCCCACACACGTGGCCGTGGAATACCCTTCTACCCTGAAGGAGAAGACCGTTAAGGGGATCGAGAGATTGCCCTTGCTCTCGGTCGTCTACTATGAAGAGAAGGACGGCACCTTCGTCTACCTCCTCCTGGAACCCACAGACGGGCAGGTGGAGGCCTTGAGGCTGGCTCTGGAGGACAACCTGTGTATCCATTTTATTGATCGGGATACCGAAGGTTACCCACTGGACCTTTCGCCAATGCCGGATCCTTACTCCGTGACAAGGATCGGCCATTTCTTTTACTGCCAGGCATATCTCCAAACCCACCGCGATTCGCCCCGGTCCGTGGAGGACCGTCTCAGGGAGAAGACCATGGCCTATCACCTCCAGAAGCTCAACGAAAGCGGAGAGAGGGTCCTGTTTGTCTGCGGGCTCTATCACCTCCCGGGAATACTTGATATGCTTGGCAGGCCTCAGACGGAAGTCATCGGAAGGCGGATCAGGGAAGGTGTCGGCCTGGCCCATCTCCACAGGGAGTCGAGCGCAGAGGTGATGACCGAGATGCCTTTTCTTGCAGCCAGCTATGAGAAGTCAAGGAAACATGGTGTCCATAGCCCCCTTGATCGTATGGCAATAAACAGGGAACTGATCGGCATCGCTAGAGAGCGACATCAAAGAAACAACAGGGAGGAATTATCCCGAAACCAGGTCAGGGTCCTGCACAAATATTCGAGGAACTATGCCCTCCTGACCGGAAACCTTGTCCCTAGCTTTTACCAGCTTGTCATCGCGGCAAGAGGGGCCGTTGATGACAACTTTGCCTACGAACTCTGGGAAAAGGGGAGCGACTATCCGTGGCAGACGGAGGATCCCGGCCTCCCGATTCTCCGGCTAAAGGGAGAAGACCTGTTTCTGGATCAGAGAAGGATAAGGTTCCACAGGCGCCTGAAAACATTCAGGAGGAGGTTGGTGCCGGTTCCCGTCAAGAAGAGGCCCAGGGAGAAGGTCCCGGGGGAGTGGAGGAGACAATTTGATGGTCTTTACATTTGTTCCTATCCCCCAGAGGATGTCGTCATAGAGGGATACGGCAGGTATCTCCAGAAAAGGGCCCTCGAGATACGGGCGGAGGAAAACAGCAGGACCGTGCCCTTTGTCAGCTCGATGATGGACGGAATTGATATCAGGCAGACCATACGGGAATGGCACCAGGGAAAGATATTCGTCAAGGAGAACATGCCGATAAGGGGTAAGGTGGGATCCGTCGTGGTCATCTTTGACCCGGATGTGCCCAAAAAGGATGAAAAGGAGGTCTTCCCCTGGAGGGTGACATGGTTGGGAGAGCACGAGCAGGAGTCGGACATGGCATTTTACGGTACTCCTGCAGGCGAGATCATGGACGGCCCCGGGATATCCAGGTGCCAGTATGGGGGGTTCATGCTCACCTACCCTCCCATGAGGGTCTACGATATATGGAAGGACCCTTTTTTCGATGCCGCCCGTAACAAGCCAGAGAGACTTCTCATGGCTGCACTGGATTACAGCCTGGAAAAACATGTGGTGTACGTGGCAGCGGATCCGCCGTCGGGCTGGTGCCGGAGTATGGCGGCAAAGCTCGGGAAGAAGATCATCTATCTCCCCATTGGCATCTTCTCCCCTGTCACGCTGAAAAAGATACGGGAGTTTCATGTGCTCGAGGGGCATCACGTGCGAAGATACGCCAAACATTTCATATGAAGAAGCACAAGGAGCGATTGTATATCCGCGCACCAAACACATTGATTGGCAGGAACGCGCTTGGGGACGGGAAGGACAAATCCGTGCCGTTTTCCGGTCCCTATGTCCCCAGGACCTCTTCTTCGTAAACAGCCCCGGGCATGAAGATCTTTATCTTGGGGTGTTCCTCTAATTGGGGGGCCAGTTTCTTTTCCAAGTCTTTCCAGTGTTCCCGTCTGATACCAGTCGTTCCAATCCCTGATGTTGGACCAGGCGGATATGACCATGACTTCCCGGCTGTCATCTATGTTGACGACGGTCTCGCCGCCTATGTAGCCCCTGTTGCGCAAGGCCTTGATCCTTATTTCATCGATAAGTCGGAGGATCTCACTGGATACGTTTTCCTTGAACCTTCTCTCTATCATCACCTTGATGCTCATAATAACCTCCTCATCCAAAGGGAATCACGGGCGCGCCGCCTCGGGCCAACATTGCCTGATCGAATACCACAATGTGGCATATCATGTCAACCATATTCCATCCCCTGCGTAACCCGGTCGATCGGAAGGTGGATCCCTGGAGTCTTCCTAGGAGCCTGATTCTATGGCACCTCTTGCCGTTAGATGTTTTACTTACCGGTAGGTATAATTTTCTTGACCTCTCATGAAAAAGGTGGTCAAATATTTTGTTGTGCCGGAGTGGGGGGACCTTGAAAGAGCGAAACAGACAGGATAATCAGAATTCGAAAAGGCTCATCATTGAGGCCGGCATCGCCCTGTTCGCTGAGAAGGGTTACGCGGGCACTTCTGTACGGGAAATCGTGGAAAAGGCCGGAGTAACCAAGCCGGTCCTTTACTATTATTTCAAGAGCAAAGAGGGGCTCTTTTTTGCGATTCTGGACTGGGCTGCCGAGCAATTGGAGGAACTGATCCAGAGGGTGCTGGAAAGGCCCGGCAGCTTTTTGGGCCGACTTGCGGAGTTTTACAGGTATCTCTACCAGGGGATCCTGGATAACCCAAATCTCTTCAGGATGATCCATGACTTGGCCTTCGGCCCTCCCCAGAGCGCGCCTGCCTATGAATTCTGGAAATACCAGAGGAGCATGGCCGGGGCCGTTAGGGCAATCTACCTGGAAGGATTAGAGAAAGAAGAGGTCAGAGAGGCAAATCCGGACGAGGTGGTCATGCTGGTCCTGGCCTTGATTGATTTCTGTTTTCACATGGCCCACTCGATGCCCGAATCCATTGATGCCGAACGACCGGAACGATTACTGCGCCTGGCATTTCAGGGAATCGGGAAGGAAGGGCTATTATCATAACAAAGGACGAGGCGTATGGATAATGAATGAGTCGAAGGAAAAGAACCGGTTTCTCCGCTTCATATGGGGGACGATCCCCTGGCTCGTGGTAGCCCTCATTGTCGTATTTGTCGTGGATCTCGGGGGGCGTATCGGGAAAGAAAAGGCCCGCATTGAAGCGGAAAAGAAGGCTGCTATTAAGAAGGCGCCACCCCCGGTCAAGGTCATAACCCTGACCCTGTCACCGCGAGAGCTCAGGGATCAGATCACGCTTCCCGCCGAGGTGGAGCCTTACGAGAACCTCTGGGTGGAAGCCGAACTCCCGGGGCAGATAATTGAGGTGTTGGTCAAGGAAGGGCAGATGGTGAGGAAGGGACAGGTCTTGGCCAGGCTGGACGACCGAGATTACAGGTCCCGCCTGGCCAGGATCGAGGCCAATTACAAGCTGGCAAAGCTTGACTACGAAAGGAATCTCAGGCTTGCCGAAAAGAAGATCACGTCGGAAAGCAGGCTGGACGAATCAGAGGCGAGGCTCAAGGATCTCGTTGCCCAGCGCCGGGAGGCGAAGCTTGCACTAAACCGGACGAGGATCAGGGCGCCCATTGGAGGGCGCCTGAACGAACTGCCTGCAAAGAAGGGTGTCCTGTTGAAGGTGGGTGACCGGGTGGCCCAGATCCTCCAGTTTGAAAAGGTGAAGGTGACCGTTGGCGTGCCCGAGAGCGACGTGGCGGCCTGTTTCGACCTGAGGGAGGCGGATGTGGTCATTGAAGCCCTTGGGAATCACAGGGCCAAAGGCAAAAAGATCTTCCTTTCACGCACGCCGCGCACCCTCGCCAGGCTCTATGACCTGGAACTCCTCGTGGACAACCCCGACGGGCGCATACTCCCGGGCATGTTCGCGCAGGTGAAACTGGTAAAGGAGGTCTTCAAGGACTCCCTTACCATCCCCCTCTATGCGGTCATCACCCAGGGGGAGGACCGTTTCGTATACGTTGAAAGAGACGGCACAGTGGAAAAAAGGGCGGTTGAACTTGGCGTACTGGTCGGATGGGAGGTCCAGGTCAGGTCGGGTTTGAAACCGGGAGAAAGGGTGGTCGTGGTCGGACACCGTTTTCTCGAGGATGGCCAGAGCGTACATGTCATAAAGAACGTAAAAGGCTCAAGCGAGATTCTGGGATCATGATTGTCACAGATATTGCAGTCAGAAAGAGGACAAGCGTCGTGGTCATGGCCATCGTGATCATGGTCTCCGGTTTCGTTGCTTACCAGTCTCTGCCAAGGGAGGCTTCACCCGACATCACTATCCCCTATGTATTCATAAAGACAGACTATCCGGGCGTAGCACCGGAAGACATGGAGAAATCCATTACCATACCCATAGAAAAGAAGCTCAAGGGGCTGGAGTCCGTGAAGAAGATAACGTCTTCCAGCACAGAGGGCATGAGCTCCATCGTCATAGAATTCGTGGCCGGAACCGACATCGATGACGTCCTTCCCAAGACAAAGGATAAGGTTGACCTGGCTAAACCCGAGCTCCCCTCTGACCTGGAAGACGATCCGGAGGTGTTCGAGGTCAACATCTCGGAATTGCCGATCGTGGTGTTTTCCCTTTCAGGGACAGTGGGTCTCGTCAGGCTAAAAGAGATAGCGGAGGACCTTGAGGAGGACTTCGAGGCCATACCCGGGGTATTAGAGGCAAAGGTCACGGGGGGTCTTGAGAGAGAGATAAGGGTGGAACCCTTCGCCCCCAAGCTGGCCTACTATGGCCTCTCTATCACCAGGTTGCAGAAGGTCATCGCCGAGGAGAACCGCAATGTATCCGGGGGGGCCATAAGGATGGCGGACGGCCGCTTCCAACTCAGGGTACCGGGTGAATTCAGGACCCCCGAGGAGATCTACGGACTGGTGGTCGGCCTTCACGAGGGCAGACCCGTGTATCTCAAGGATGTCGCAAGGGTGGTCGACGGGTTCAAGGACGAGGAGGGACGTTCACGCCTCAATGGCCGCCAGGCAGTCAACATACAGGTGAAGAAAAGGGCCGGGGAAAACGTATTGCGGATCACCAAAGAGATGGACAGGATCATCGAAGAAAAGAGACCGACATGGCCCAGGGGGACGGAAATAACCAAGCTCATGGACGAGGCAAAGAACATCCGGGTCATGGTTGCGGACCTGGAAAACAATATCATGACAGGCCTGGTCCTCGTCATTGTCGTTCTCTTCTTCGTCATGGGCGTGAGGAATGCGGTTTTGGTCGCCCTTGCGATCCCCTTCTCCATGTTCATCTCGTTCATGGTTTTGCATGCCCTTGGAATAACATTGAATATGGTCGTCCTTTTCTCCCTGACGCTCTCCCTGGGGATGCTTGTGGACAATGCCATCGTCATCGTTGAAAACATCTTTCGATTCATGGAGCAGGGTGTCCCACGGCTGCAGGCAGCCACCAGGGCCACGGCAGAGGTGGCCCAGCCGGTCATTGCCTCAACCCTGACAACCCTGGGTGCCTTCTTCCCCCTCATTTTTTGGCCGGGAATCATGGGGGAGTTCATGTCCTATCTTCCCAAGACAGTGATCATCACCCTCTCCTCTTCCCTGTTCGTGGCCATGGTGATCAATCCCGCCCTGGCCGCTATTTTCTTGAAACTACCGGCCGGCCACAGGTTCGCCAAGCTGAGGGTCACCGCCGAGGAGATCGAAAGGGCAGGAGAAGCGCCAATAACGGTGCGAGGGCCCCTCCTGAAGGCCTACCGGAGGCTGCTGGGGGGTTCCCTGAACCACCGCTTGGCCGTGCTGACCATGGCATTTCTTGCCCTTGCAGCCATGGCCATGATCTGGCTCTACCAGGTGGGTCTGGAAAAACCGGTCCAGTTCTTCCCGGACATTGAACCCGACGCCGTCTACGTCAACCTTGACATGCCCGAAGGCGCTGATCTGGAATACTCCGACAGGGTAGCCCGGGAGGTCGAACAGGCCCTTTGCAGTGAAGATGGCGCTGGTGGAACGGTCTCGAGCGGCCGTTCGTCAGGGTGTTTGTCCAGGAAGACTCCAGAGAGGCTCCATAACCTGGCTACGGGCCGAAGGGTATACGGGCCGACGGACCTGGCCAACGTGGAATACGTGTATGCCCGCACCGTGTCCGTTGTCGGAGGGCAGTCGGCCTTTGAAAGCAATGCTCCCAACCACATCGGGATCCAGTTCCATGACCTGGACGAGAGGGTCGAGCCTTCGCCTGAAACCGTTGAGAGAATAAGGGAGAGGATCAAGGACATCCCCGGCGCGGAAATTACGATCAGCGAACGGGAGCACGGGCCGGCGACCGGTGCGCCCATAAACATAGAGATAGCCGGGGATGATTTCAGGGTCCTGGGACGCATTGCTCAGCAGATCCGGGGCGTACTGGAAAAGATCCCCTTTGTCCACGACGTAAGGGACGATTATGTCGCGGGGTCTCCGACCGTGAGGGTCAGGGTGGACAGGCAGCGGGCAGCCCTCCTGGGGCTTTCTACCGAGGTCGTGGGGTTTGCCCTCAAGGTGGCCTTCAACGGGATCAAGGTATCCACCTTTCGGGAAGGAGACGAGGACTACGACATAACGGTGCAACTCCCGGAGTCCGAGCGTCGAGTCACGGACATCCTGAGGGAACTCCTGCTTCCCACTCCAGAGGGGCTGGTTCCCCTGAGCACCATTGCCAAGTTCGAGATCGCTGGAGGCCTCGGCCAGATAAATCGTATCAACCACGAACGTGTTGTCACGGTGAAGGCAAGCGTAGACGAAAGGTACGTACCCGGGCCCGTGGCCAGGGCCCAGGCGGAAAAGATGCTGGCCTCTTTCCCCCTTCCTCCGGGGTACAAGGTCCGTTTCACGGGAGAGCTGGAATTCGAAGATGAAGCAAAGGCCTTTCTCAGCAAGGCCTTTGGCGCCGCCATCTTTATCATCATTCTCATACTGGTCACCCAGTTCAATTCCGTCTCCCAGCCCGCGATTATCATGACATCAGTCTTACTCTCCTTGGGAGGGGTCTTCGTTGGCCTTACGTTCCTTAATATGCCCTTTGGGATCATCATGACCGGGGTGGGGGTCATCTCCCTTGCCGGGGTGGTGGTCAACAATGCCATCGTCCTCATAGATTATACCAACCGGTTGCGAGACCGGGGAATCCCGGTACGTGAGGCGATCGTTGCAGCGGGCTGTACAAGGGTGAGGCCCGTGCTGCTCACCGCCGTTACCACGATTCTCGGGCTCATCCCAATGGTCACGGGAATAGCCTACGACTTCCACAAGATGGAGCTGTCTACGGTCAGCGAATCAAGCCAGTGGTGGAGCCCCATGGCAATAGCCGTGATTTTCGGCCTGGCCTTGGCCACGATCCTCACCCTGGTGGTTGTGCCCACCTTGTATTCCCTGCTGCACACAACCAGCCGGGCCGCGGAACGGGGGGTAAGCCTGGTCCGCAGGGCCTACTGGGCACCCTTCTATCGGATCACGGGGTCTGCCCCCGGGGAGGATCAGTCATAGGGGGTGGCCAATGGAGGTCTTAACGTCCGTGGGAGTCTTTCTCGTGTGCTGATGAGATGACCCCCTTTCGCAGAAAGGGGACAATACCGGCCAAGGTTGCCGGCGGACCTAAGAAGGGAGCGGGACGTCCGCGCGCCGGGACGAAAGGGGGACTATCCAGGGGAGGGGTAAAATGGGAGAGAAAACAGTCATGAACACGGAGAAGGCCGCCGCGCTCGGGGGGCCCTATCCTCAGGCCGTCGTCTATGGAGGCCTTGTCTTCGTATCGGGGCAGGGGGCCGTAGACCCTGTTTCCAACCAGGTGACCCAGGGGACCATAGAACAAGAGACTCTCATGGCGTTGGAAAATCTCCGCATCATACTGGAGGAGGCCGGGTCCTCTCTGGAAAAGGTGCTGCAGGTCACGGTCTACTTGCTCCACATGAAAGAGTACGGGAGGTTCAATGAAGTCTACAGGAGGCATTTCAAAGGGGATCTCCCTGCCCGGACGTGCGTTCAGGCAGGAAGCCTCCCGTTCGGGTTACGCGTGGAGATCGACGCCATAGCCCATATTTGATGGCTTCTCAAAAAGTCCGATTTCCATTAGGCAGGTTCATGGTCCGCGACCTTTGAGAATCTTTCCCACGATTGCCCCGCGCGGCAGCGCGGGGAGCTTCCCTTCTCCCCCCAGTTCCACAGGACGTGGTCCCCCCACGAAAGGACAAGGAGCCCTGCGCCCGCCTTTACGTAAGGCGCGCACCAACGATCGCCGGAGATCCTTGGGAACAAATTTACGTTCGGCATCCCTTGACATGCGGTGAAATGTGTTTATATTCTTGCCGCGTTTTTATCATATACACGTCATATCAACAGGTTATCTTCCCTGAGCATGTATCCTGGAGCTATGGGCGAGGAAATGACCTTTGCCCGATAATCATAAAACCTTATTTGAAAGGAGGAGAGTTTGAAGGATGAAGGTTAAGCCACTTGGGGACAGGGTTTTGGTCCGGCGGTTGGAAGAGGAAGAGAAGACCGCCGGGGGGATTATCATTCCCGATGCGGCCAAGGAAAAGCCTCAACAGGGCAAGGTTGTCGCGGTAGGGGCAGGAAGATGGAACGATGGGGGGCAGAGGATCCTGCCTGAGGTCAAGGAGAATGACCGTATCCTCTTTTCCAAGTATGCCGGGGACGAGATCAAGATCGATGGTGAAGAACACCTGATCATGAGAGAGGATGATATCCTCGCCGTAGTTAACTAATCCTTCAGGAGGTTTTTGACCATGGCAGGTAAAGAGATCAGATACAGGGAAAAGGCAAGAGAAAAGATGTTGTTTGGCGTGGATACCCTTGCCAACGCCGTCAAGGTAACCCTCGGGCCCAAGGGGCGCAATGTCCTGATCGAGAAATCCTGGGGTTCCCCAAAGAGCACTAAGGACGGGGTTACGGTGGCAAAGGAGATCGAGCTGGAAGACAAGTTTGAAAACATGGGCGCACAGATGGTGAAGGAGGTTGCGTCCAAGACATCGGATGTGGCTGGGGATGGAACAACGACCGCCACCATTCTGGCCCAGTCGATCTTCCATGAAGGATCGAAGCTGACAACGGCCGGGGCCAACCCCATGGCCGTCAAGAGGGGCATGGAGAAGGCGGTTTCTGCGGTCGTGGAGGAACTGAGAAAGATCTCCAAGCCAACAAAGGAAAAGAAAGAGATAGCCCAGGTAGGGACCATCTCCGCAAACAACGATCCAATGATAGGGGACATCATCTCGGAGGCCATGGAAAAGGTCGGCAAGGAGGGCGTCATAACCGTTGAGGAAGCCAAGGGCATGGAAACGACCCTCGAGATAGTCGAGGGGATGCAATTCGATCGGGGATACCTCAGTCCCTATTTCGTGACAGATCCGGAAAAGATGGAGGTGCATCTGGAAGACCCATACATCCTGTTGCATGAGAAGAAGATCAGCAATATGAAGGACATGGTACCCCTCCTGGAACAGATAGCGAAGTCGGGGAAGCCCCTGCTTGTCATTGCGGAGGACGTGGAAGGTGAGGCCCTTGCCACGCTCGTCGTCAATAAGATACGGGGGACCCTGCAATGTGTCGCAGTGAAAGCTCCCGGGTTCGGGGACAGGCGCAAGGCCATGTTGGAAGATATAGCCATTTTGACAGGCGGACAGGTCATCAGCGAGGACCTGGGCCTCAAGCTCGAGAATGTGACCCTGAAAGACCTGGGAACGGCAAAGCGAATTACCGTTGACAAGGACAACACAACGATAGTGGATGGAGGTGGCAGCCGAAAGGCCCTTGAAGGCCGGGTCAAGCAGATCAGGGCCCAGATAGAGGAGACCACCAGCGATTATGACAGGGAAAAACTCCAGGAGCGCCTCGCAAAACTGATAGGGGGAGTTGCAGTCATCAGCGTGGGAGCGGCCACGGAGACCGAGATGAAGGAGAAGAAGGATCGGGTAGAGGACGCCCTCAATGCGACCCGGGCAGCAGTGGAGGAAGGCATCGTTCCGGGCGGAGGCGTTGCCTTCATCCGCGCCATGAAGGCCCTTGAGAAACTGCAATTGGTTGGAGACGAGCAACTGGGGGTGAATATCATCAAGAGGGCCCTCGAAGAGCCCGTACGGCAAATTGCAAACAACGCCGGTTTCGAAGGATCCGTGGTGGTGCAGCGGGTGATGGCCGGCAAGGGCGCGTACGGTTTCAACGCGGAGAAGGGAAAATATGAGGACCTGATGGAAGCAGGGGTCATTGATCCCACGAAGGTGACCCGATTCGCTCTTCAGAACGCCGCTTCGGTTGCAGGTCTCCTATTGACCACCGAGGCCATGGTGGCGGAGAAGCCGGAAAAGAAGAAGCCCGAAACACCCCAGATGCCCCCCGAAGACATGTACTAAGGTGAAGAGGCCCGGGCGGGGACAGCCAGAGGTCTTCCGTTCGGGCCTGCCACTAAGATAAATGCCATGTCTCATGGGGCTGTTGCCTGAAGCCCGACGATGATGGTGATACACAGCATTTCGTACTTCGATGTACCACATAGCGGGATAGAGCGAACAAGAAGGATGTGGGCAAAAGCCCTTCATTCCTCGACCATGAACGATGTTGAAACAGAGGCGGAGGAACTGAATAGAGCCATCCAGGGAAATCATTTCTCAAGGGCGGCCCTGCTGGCAAGATCCATGGGACGGCCCGAGCGAGAACTAAGGGATTTGCAGAGAAAGGCCCTCTGGCAAATGGCCGCCATCTATCGGAACCCCCAGGGAACAAAAACCCTCTCAATGCAGTATGACCTTCCCAAGGATCAGGTGAGGGAAATCCTCGAGAGGACTGCCGAAGAGAAAAGGCGAGAAGGGGATGACAAATCTCTGGGCGCCTGTTATGATCTCGAAACGGGGAAATACCTTACTTTGCAGGAGTGGATGGAATACTATTTCAAGAACTGGGACAAGATAGGGATTCGGTAGCTCGCCCCCTCGGTCCCCTTTCGTGTCGGTGCGGGGCTCGTCTGGTCAAACCGACCAGCAGGTCTATGTCTTCATTGTCCTATCCAGAATAGGGCGGATTCTTTGTGACGCTTGGCGCTTGGCCATCCATCATCTGCCCTACTCCACCACTCACTCCCGGAGTATTCGCCAGTTGGAAAATGGCATTCAAAGTTGTTGAGTCGGCAGAGCCCTGGGACAGGAACCAGAGTCCAGCCTGTTTCCCATGGCAACTCTTCATGAGGCAAAGGAAACACCGATGAAAGAGAGCTCAAGGAAAAAGGTTGGCGAACCAAGAGATCAAGAGGCCCTGCTGAAGGACATTTTGACACTTCCGGGGAGCCTCTTGGTGGAACGGGTCCTGAGGCATGGTAATCCCTTTGAGCTCATCCAGAAGATGTCCCATGAGGATTTCTTCTGGCTGGTCAAGAGGGTTGGTGATGAGGACAGCCTCCCACTTCTGGCCGTGGCCTCAGAGGAGCAATGGCAGTTCCTACTCGACTTGGAAATATGGGAAGGGGATCGCATAGACCTTTCAAAGGGCCTCTACTGGTTGAAGCAACTCCATGTTGCGAGCCCTGAAAGACTTGCGAGATGGATTCTGGATGAAGGTTGGGGGCTTGCCGGCTGTCTTCTATACAAGAATCTTCAAGTTGTGGCTGTTCAGAACAAAGAAGATGCCTTTGATCTTAACAACGACTTCTTGAGTCTGGATGGCATCTTGTACATAAAGGTCTTGAACCGGGAACACCGGGAGTTCCTGTGGGAAGTCCTCCGTGTCATGGCAGAGGAGGACCTCGCTGGTTACCAAGGATTTATTCAAGGGATCGCAGGGTTCCAGGCGGATGAGGTAGAGGAAGAGACTTACAGGTTCAGGAATGCGCGCCTTCAGGAATATGGCTTTCTTCCTCGGGAAGAGGCCCTTTCCATCTATTCGCCCCTGGATCCCGAAAAGATCAGGGTCAACAACAAGAGGGACCTGCCGGGGCCGCCCCACGATGAAAGAGAGACCCTTGGCCTGGCCCCCCTGCTGCCCTTCAATCACGTGGGGGGCAGTAATCTCATGAAGAAGTCCCTCGAGACCCCGGCCGATCCCCTGTTCCTGGACAGGGTCCGGATGGAATTCGCCGGGTTATGCAACCAAATACTCTCGGCAGAAGGGCTCCATGTTGAGGAGCTTGACGACCTCATCGGGGCCTGCAGGCGGGCTTCGAGCTATGTCAATCTGGGCCTGGAGAGGCTGTGCGGGAACGATATCTCTTCGGCCCGGGGGACCCTCAGGGCTCACCCCCTGTCATCCCTGTTTCGTGTTGGATTCGGATTGGCGCTCAAGCTGAAAGGGGAGACAGAACGCTGGATAGGCACAAGCTGGTTTTATCGACAGGGGCTGGATTTCACCTTTTGGGGAGAATCCTGGGGAGGAACACTCGCCGGCATCACGAAGAGAAGGCCCCTCCTCTACGAAGGGAAAGGGGCAGCCCAGGAATTCAGGGATTTTGAGCGCCTTTCCGACCTGGGAGGGCTTCTCGAGGTGCTCCGCCGAGTCATGGTCCTGGATGGTCTGCTGGACCAACTCACAAAGAGCATTCCCATGGACGAGGTCCTGGTGGAGGAGCCGGAATTGACTTTCTTGCCTCTGTTGTTTAATCTTTGGTGCCGTCGCCTGCTGTCCCTGGAACCGGGTTTTTCCGGAATAACCTCGGATCAGGCACGGCGGGCCTTTGAACGCTTGAGGAGAGGAGAAGAGGGGCCACCTTTCAAGATGGTGGGGTTCAGGGAGGTCTTCATAAAGGATTTCGTGGACTATGCCTCAGATGCGGACCCTGAAGCCCAAGGAATACTGGCAGACACCCTATCGATCATCTGGCATGAGTTCGCCGAGGAACATTGCATGGTGGTCACGGGTGAGATAGACGGCAAGTACTCCAGATTCATTACCGTAGAGCCCTCCAGATGAGTTCCGGGTAAGCATTGAAAGACAGATCTGCCTCGCCTGATGTAACCTTGAAATAAGTGAGCAATATGAATTAGACTTTTGCCTCACTATTCCATCATTCCAGAAGCATGGCGCTAGTCGGAATGACCGAGTGATAAAGCTCGTCTCAATGGAGTAAGGAAACTACTAGACGTTTGCTTATGTGGGAGGACATATAGATGGCGAAGATCAGGATTGGGATCGTGGGAATCGGAAATTGTGCCAGCGCCTTGATTCAGGGGATTAGTTACTACCGGCACTACGATGGGGAGAAGGCAATAGGGTTGATGCATTGGGATATCGGGGGGTATCGGCCATACGAAATAGAAGTTGCGTCGGCCTTTGATGTGGACAGGCGCAAGGTCGGAAAGGATGTTTCAGAGGCCATTTTTGAACTCCCCAACTGCACGAGGGTGTTCTGCCGGGATGTACCCAGGACCAAGACCATGGTCAAGATGGGAAGGTTGCTGGACGGGGTCGCGGAACACATGAAGGGTTATGACAAGAAGTATACCTTTTTGCTTTCCGACCAGGAGGAGCCCGGCAAGGAAGATGTGGTAAAAGATCTCAAGGAATCCGGGACGGAGATCCTGTTGAATTACCTGCCGGTAGGGTCGGAAGAAGCAGTGAAATTCTATGCGGAATGCGCCTTGGAGGCAGGCGTGGGCTTCATAAACAATATGCCGGTCTTCATTGCCAGCGATCCCGACTGGGCCCGACGCTTCCAGGAGAAGGGCATCCCGATCATAGGGGACGATATCAAGTCCCAGCTGGGTGCGACCATAGTGCATCGGGTCCTCACTAATCTGTTCAAGGACAGGGGCGTCAAGCTGGAGAGGACCTATCAACTGAATACGGGAGGAAACACGGATTTCCTTAACATGCTTGACAGGAGTCGCCTTACTTCCAAGAAGAGATCCAAGACCGAGTCCGTCCAGTCGCAACTGGAGGACAAGAGATTGGAGGACGAGAATATTCATATCGGCCCCAGCGACTGGGTCGCATGGCAAAAGGATAACAAGCTGTGTTTCATCCGCATGGAGGGAAAACTCTTCGGGGATGTCCCTATGAACCTTGAATTGAGGCTCTCGGTGGAAGATTCCCCCAACTCCGGAGGAGTGGTCATTAATGCCATCAGGTGCTGCAAGCTGGCCCTTGACAGGGGCTTGGGAGGTGTCATGTTTTCTCCCTCAGCCTATTTCATGAAGCATCCCCCAAGGCAATATACGGATGCGGAAGCCCACGGGATGACCGAGGAGTTCATCCAAGGAAAAAGAGATCAATAGTATCTTTGATTTGAGGTTGTTGCCTTTTCGGGCAGAAATTGCTTTTCAAGGTTTGCTTCCTTCGCTATGCGAACAGGGTACCACTGAAACAAGTTCACCTCTTCCAAGAGATCCCCGAGCCCCAGTAGTTTTGGCGTCTTTCGTAAAGCCAAAGTGTTACAAAATATCAAATTCCAAGCACCAAATAACAAGGAAATTACAAATCACAAGTCCCAATTCACGACCAAGGAAAAGAATGGCACATGTTTTGGCGCTTTGTTGTTGGGGCTGGTTTGGAATTTGGGATTTGGAATTTCCGGTTGACGCGGGTTAGGAGGATCCCAA
>JAFDHO010000249.1 GCA_019308745.1 Deltaproteobacteria bacterium | reverse complement strand
CGGAAACAGATAAGGGTGATGGGTCGAATCCCCTTTGATCCCGTCTTTACCAGGGCAATGGTCCAGGGGCAGACGATTTTTGAATATGACGAGAGTTCCGGGGCTGCCGGAGCGATCAAAGACATCTGGGGAGATCTCGCAGAGGTCCTTGAGAAATGAACCAAACGGGAGCTTTCCCGTTAAGCTACGCCGCCGCAAGTAGCGGGCTATCAAGAATTCAGGAGACATAATAAGACAATCAGACAAATGGCTTGATATTAGCCTTGTTCTTCCGGATTCTGACTCCTGACTCCTGGATACCATAAAGTGAGTGACACATCCGGAGGCGTTATACACCACCATGCGCAGCAAGCTGCGGGGAATTGGACCCAAAGAAAGATTAAACTAAGGCAAAGGAGGTAAGCAAAATGCCGAGAGGAAACGGAACAGGCCCGAGAGGCCAGGGACCGGGAACAGGCAGGGTTATTGTGTTTGCCCGAGCTGTGGTGAAAGGGCACCCCACCAATTGGGGGGTCCCTGTTATGAACAGAAATGCCCCAAGTGCGGAACGGCCATGTCGAGGGAGTAGAAGACCGAAATACGACAGGGATTGACCTGAAATAGATGGGGTTCGTGGGCAACAGTTCCCTCATTGGCGCCCGCATATACTATTATCCGCCCCGTACTATGAAGCGCGGTTCCTATGTTGGCGAGAGCATGACCACTATCGAACTTTCTATTCACCGCTCGTTGACGGATAAGTACGAGACAGCAATATTATCAGCCCAAGCGACTCGAGCGTATTTTCTTTCGGTCGACCACAAAAGAACGTTGGCATAGGAATGCAGGGATTAATAAGAACAAAGGAAAGGAAACCATGGAAAAGTTATTTGAGGAATTTCCCCTGGGGACGTGCAGACTAAGGAATCGCTTTCTATTCCCTCCAATCAAGCTTGGCTATGGAAACCCCGACGGGACCGTGACGGACCGGCAACTCCTTTTTTACCGGCAGATTTCCAAGGGGGGGCCTGGGGTGGTGATCCTGGAGCCTGTTTCTGTTACGCCTGAAGGAAGGGAGCATCCCAGGCAGCCCTATATCCATCTGCCTGCAAGCGCCGCGGAGCTTAAAAAAATTGTCGATGTTATTCACGAAGAACATCTCCTCGTCTGCCTCCATCTGAATCATGCAGGTGGAGCTGCAAATCCTGTAGCTACCAAGACCAGCCCAAAGGCCCCATCTAGCTTCACTTGCCCTGCAAGTGGCCAGGAGTCGGATCCTTTGAACGAGGAGGACATAAAGACTATCATTGCCGGTTACAAGTCTGCGGCAGAAAAGGCCCTGGAAGCAGGGTTCGACATGATAGAAGTCCAGGCGGGTCATGGCTACCTCGTGTCCCAGTTCCTGAACAGGAAAATCAACAAAAGAAAGGACAGCTATGGCCAAGATCGGTTGCTTTTTGCAAGAGAGGCCCTCTCGGCTGTGAGAGAGGGGGGACGAGGTATCCCGATGATTGTGCGGATATCCGGGAACGAAATGTCCGAGGACCACGGCATAGGCCCCGAAGACCTGCTGCCTTTTCTTAAGCTGGCAAAGGAATCCGGAGCATGCGCCATCCACGTAGGGATGGGAAGTGCCTGCTTCAGCCCTCCATGGTATTTCCATCACGCCAGCCTCCCAGAAAAGCCACAGATGGAAGCACTGGCCTGGGTTCGCAGAAATACCTCGCTCCCGCTCATCGTCGCAGGAAGAATGGGCAGAGTGGAACGAATTGAAAGCATTATGGCAAATGGAATTGCAGACCTTGTTGCCATTGGAAGGCCCTTGATCGCCGACCCATATTTGATCGAAAAGTGGAAACAGGGGAAAAACCAGGAAGCGATCCTTTGCGGCTACTGTCTTCAGGGGTGCCTCCACAGGGTCAAAACCGGCCAGCCTCTTGGGTGCAACGTGAACCCGGAGATCGGATCGTCCCTCTTTAATCCCACAAAATACCCAAGGAAGATTCTGGTTGCGGGGGGCGGCCCTGCCGGCATGAGCGCAGCTTTGTACTTGACCCGGCGCGGCCACAGCGTCACCCTTTTCGAAAAGGAGGTCTGCCTCGGCGGACAATTCGCTCTCGCCTGGCAGGCGCCTGGTAAAGAAAAAATGAAAGACAGTCTGGAATCAATCGAACGATCTTTGAGGTCCTCGGGCGCAAACATCAGCCTGGGCAGGGCCGTGGATGCGTCGACAGTCAAGAAATTTTGTCCTGATCTTTTGGTGTGGGCGACTGGGGCGGTCCAGAACATCCCTGATATCCCGGGGCTCAAGAATCAGCATACCCTCACGTCGGTAGAGTATTTCACCAAGCAGAAGGCAATTAAAGGTCCACGGGTCCTGGTTATCGGGGCGGGAAGGACTGGTCTTGAGATTGTGGAAAAACTGGGAGGAGAAGGCTACGAGGTGGTTGCCACAAAACGGACTGATCCGATAGGGAGCATGATGGAGATGATCACGAGAAACTTGACCCTGAAACGGATCGGGGAAATGGGAAACGTTGTTGTCATGCCCCACACCACGGTCAAGGCGTTCCTGGAGATGAGTGTGGACATAGAGCAGGACGGGGTCAGGATGTCCCTGGAACCTTTTCAGACAGTGGTCGTGGCTTCAGGAATGATCCCCACACCCGGGCCAGACGAGGAAATCCGGAACCTGGTATCCTCCATAGAGATCATAGGAGATGCCCGGGAAGTCCTGGATATTTTCAGTGCCATGAGGTCTGGATATGAATTGGCAACCAAATACTGAAGAAAAATCGAGTGTCGTTTGAGGCGCAGGAGCGAACAAGCTTGCGAGAGCCCGGGGATGAGGAACCAGAAGGAGTTTTCCGCATGACAGAAATGTCCTTTGCCAATATAGCTGTTGTTTCCTGCGGCACCTTGAGCCTGGAACTGCACTATCTTAAAGATGCGGGCTTTCTGGACACAGATCACCTGCTGTTCACGACACCGGGTCTTCACGAGGATCCCCGCGAACTGGAACGTCAGCTCATCCAACGGATAAACAAAGCTAAGGAAAAAGCCGATAAGGTGCTCGTCGTTTACGGCGGCAAGTTCTGCTACGTGAATGCGCATGAACCAACCCGCACGATGAAAAAAATCATTGAAGAGCAAGGCCCGCGCGTGGCAAGAATCGAGGCCACCCATTGTGCAGACATGCTGGCTGGTGATGCAAAGCGCGAGAAGATCGCCCAGGAAGTGGCCGGCGGGCAGAAGGTGTGGTGGATGACCCCGGGCTGGATCAAGTTTCGTCACCAGGTCTTCAAAGGATGGGACAAGGGGCTGGCCAACGAAAATTTTCCCAGGCACACGGGAGGGGCGATTGTCTTGGATGGAATCGGGTATGTGGATCAATACATGGCGGAAACACCCGAAGACTTTTTGGAATACTCAGATTGGATGGGTATACCTATTCAGGGTTGCCCGGTCACCCTGGATCGTTTCAAGTCCCTGCTCTTGGATCAGGCATACAAGTTAGGCAGCAAAGGAGTTTAAGAGAACATGAGGATGAAAGGGGAACTACCATTGCTCAAGGCCAGGGCTCAGGCCATTGGAGCCCGTCTCGATCAGTTAAGTAGGCGTATCGCCGAGATCCAGCACGAGCCCGCGGCCACTCGGCTCATCGCTGTCATCGATTCAGAAAGATGCCTTGGCTGCGGCCTATGCGAGACCGCCTGTCCGGTCGGTGCTATTTCCATCAACAGCACCGCTCTGGTCAATGCGTCTCGCTGCACCGGCTGCGGAAGGTGCGCCGACGAGTGCCCTCAGGGAGCCATCATACTAATGCATAGATCATGCGGAATTCACGGACCTGACCTTCAGTCAGACTATTTTAGGCACTTTGACCGAAACCATGGAAGATGAGGCCGTCAGCTCCAGTCGTGGTGAGGGATCTTTTATCGTGATACACAGGAGAAAAGAGCAAAAGGATCATAGCACTGTTCCGCTCGTAACTTCCTCCCGGGAAAAACTTGAGAACCCCGGGTGGCTGCGAAGGTTTTTGCACTGGATAGCCAGGGGGGCGGAGCAATCGAGTACCGGAAGGACATCTTGTCCGACCTGACGGGCCAGGCACTAGGGATTTGCCAGGCTGGCATAGGGTTAAATCGTATCCACTGTCTTAGGTATGCTTATCATGCAATGTGAAAGATGCAAGGCTCTTATTACAGAGGGAGAAGAAAAGGAACTTCATGGCCAGATCCTTTGCGAGGATTGTTACATAGACCTTCTTTCTCCGGTAAAGGCCTGTGATCCATGGGCGGTTCATAGCGCAAAGAAATTCTTAGAAGAACAGGGCAATGAACCGCAGCTCAATCAGCTTCAGAAGGAGATCCTCGAATTGCTGCATGAGCAAGGTCCCATTGACCCAGATAAACTCGCCGAACACCTTCAATTAAAAAAGACAGATATTGAGCGGGAACTCGCCTCGCTGCGCCATATGGAAAAAGTGCGAGGTGGGCTGAGGGATGGAAGGCGTTTGGTCTGGATCTGGGACTTGGATTAGGTGAAGGGCCTTTTTTTCATGAAGCAGGGCATTGAAAGGCAAGGAAGGATCACGATGCCGATCTACAAATATCGCTACGAAACCTGCGGCGCCTACCAGAGTATCTGATAAGCCGGGGAAATGAAGAAAGAATCCTTTGCAAGGTGTGTGTGACACATCTGAAATGAACAGGATGCTTTTCGTTTCACCGTTCTCCTGCAGTCGCCCAGGGACATGCCTGGACGAACCTGCTTGGGCCGCGAGGAACGATGTGAAACCCCTCCCTGCTCCGATGAAGGGACCTGCAGACGAGAGTAATTCAAACTACAGGAGGTGGTGACATTGGCTGCCAAGGATTATTACCGGCTCCTGGGTGTCGAAAGGGAAGCATCAGCCGAAGAGATCAAAAGGGCCTATCGCAAACGGGTCATGGAATATCACCCCGATCGAAACCAGGACAAACCTCATTACGAGGAGATACTCAAGGAAATCAACGAGGCCTATCAGGTCCTTGGAAACGAAGAGAAAAGACGGCACTACGACCTCTCATACATGCAATCTTTCAACATGCATGTATATGATCGGGGAGATCTGGGCGATGACGTGATCGAAATCCTCCGAATATTCTCTCGAGTGGGTTTTGGTGCAAGACGGTTCGGAGGATGCAAAGGCAGGGGCTTCGGAAGGTGGGGCTGCCGGCGCGGGAAGAGGAATTTCTAAAACATCATTGAGGAGACCATCTTATGGCTTCTAAAGCGAAGGCGTATGTCTGCGCCCATTGCGGATACACGGCAGACGGCAGGTTCGCAGGGGATATTTGTCCCCAGTGCGGCCTGACTTACTGGAAGTGCAGTAACTGTGGTTACACCATAACCGCGGGCAGACCTCCGGATGTCTGCCCGGAGTGC
>JAFDHO010000248.1 GCA_019308745.1 Deltaproteobacteria bacterium | reverse complement strand
CTAATCGAAGAGCGGCTTACCTGGCCGGTACGAGCCGTTCTGTCGGGAGGGGGTGGCCGTTAAGGCCACTTCCTACCCGGATTTTTGCCGTGATCGGGGATGGCTAAGGAGAGACAGATCGCGCCTACCACGCACATCTGATAACGCGCCACTGCGACATTGATAAATACTCATGGGGATAGAAAGGAGACCCGAGCATGAAGGAGATAAAGAGTATCGCTGTCCTAGGATCTGGCGCCATGGGGGCGCAGATTGCGGCCCTGGCTGCCGAGGCCGGTTTCAGGGTCAAAGTCAGGGACATCGACCAGAAGTTCCTGGACAGGGGCCGAAAGATCATTGAAGAGATGTATGCCAAGAGGATCAAGAGAGGCAGACTGACCGAGGAGGCCAAGAGAGACTACACGGAAAGGGTGGAGTTCCTTCTCGACCTGGAGGATACGGTCAAGGATGCTGATCTGATTATCGAGGCGGTCCCCGAGATCATGGACCTTAAGAAGTCCGTCTTGAAGGAGGTGTCAGAGCTGTGTCCCGATGATGCGGTGTTTGCCACCAACACCTCTTCCTTGAGCATTACGGAGATCGCCAAAGCAGCGAAGAGGCCTGAAAGGGTCGTCGGGACCCATTACTTCAATCCTCCCAGCCGAATGACCCTCCTGGAAATCGTCCATGCCGAGACCACCGGCCCTGAGGCCGTTGAGGTCGCCAGGGCTGCGGCCAAGGCCATGGGCAGGGCCGTTATCCACGTAAAGGACGTACCGGGGTTCGTGGCAAACAGGATCTTTTGCAACATGGCAAACGAGGCCGATTGGGCATTGGCTCAAAAGGAAGGCAGGAGCGCCCTGGAGATCGACTCGGCCATAAAATACAAGCTGGGCCTTCCCATGGGGATGTTTGAGCTCCAGGACATCCTGGGTGGTGGCTCCATTGACGTGCAATACCACGTTATGGAGTACTTCGGTTCAACCCTGGGGAAGAGCTACGGGCCGGCCCCCATCCTGACGGAGCTGTTTAAGGCGGGACACTACGGGAAAAAGACCGGCAAGGGCTATTACGACTGGTCGGAAGGCGCGACCAACGAAGTCCCCATGAGAGCGGGTTACGGGTTCGATCCCATAAGGGTCCTGGCGCCTCCTGTGAACGAGGCCGCCAAGCTCATAGAAACCGGTGCCACCACGCGGGACGAAATAGACATGGCCGTGCTCCTCGGTTTGAACTATCCGAGGGGGATACTCAGAATGGCCGACAGCGTAGGGCTTGACCGGATCGTGGCAGAGTTGAAGCGGCTGGAGGAGAAATACGGAGAGGAAAGATACAAGTGCACCCCTTTATTAAGGGAGCTCGTTTCACAAGGAAAACTGGGGAGGAAGGCGGGAGAAGGTTTCTATTCCTATGGTCCGGGGGAATACGAATTTGTCAGACTGGGGGTCGACGACGAGACGGGCGTTGCGAGAGTAGTGCTCAACCGTCCCTATCGTGCCAACGCCCTCAACCTGGATTTCGTGACGGAGATAAACAAGGCCCTGAGCGAGATAGAGGCCGATGAGGACGCCCGGTGTATCGTAATCACAGGGGCGGGGGCCAATTTCTGCGGTGGTGCCGATGTCTCGGCCTTTGCCTCGGGCGAGGTGGATAATGTCTTGAACTTCAGCAACGCGGGCCAGGATCTCTTTACCCGGATCGAGACCTTCCCGAAGCCCGTCATAGGAGCCATAAATGGCCCGGCCGTGGGTGGGGGCCTTGAGCTGGCCCTCTCCTGTGACATAAGAATCATGAACAGGAAGGCCATAGTGCGGCTCCCGGAATTGAACCTGGGGCTGACCCCGGGCTGGGGGGGGACCCAGCGCCTCGGGAGGTTGATTGGTCTGGCCCGGGCAAAGGAGATGGTGCTTCTTGCAGAGCCGGTGAGCCCTGAAAGGGCCTTGGAATGGGGTATCGTCAACTACGTGGCCGAACCTGAGGAGTTCGACAAGCTGGTTGAGGACACTGCAGGAAAGCTTGCACAGGGGGCACCCCTGGCCCAAAAGATAGCAAAAGCCATACTCTACTACGGGGCTCAGGCTGATCAGAGGACGGGTCTCTTCCTGGAAAGCTCGGCCTCGGGGGACATCTCAATGACATTGGATTTGAACGAAGGCCTGACGGCCATGGCCTACAGGCGCCGCCCAAGATTTATTGGCAAATAATCAATAATTTGTTTCTTTTCAAGGACTTGGGGCCTCAGCGGCCTCTTTCCATCCCTCCCGGGAGGACCCAGGCGGGGTTTCGAGAAATCCCCGAGTCCCCCTGTGGATCTGGCACGTTTCAAAGGACTGTTACGAGAATAAGAAGCCTAACAGATTGGAACCTCAAGAAACTCTGGCCTTTTAATGGATGAATCATGAACCTTTCACATGTTATCAGCAGAGGGGCCTGGTATTTCCCCGACAAGGATGCCATCGTGTACGGTCAGAGGAGGCTCACCTATAAGGAGTTGGAAGACCGGATTGACCGGGTCGCGGCCTACCTGAGGGAGCTGGGCCTGTCCAAGGGAGATCGGGTTGCCATTTACCTGGGCAACTGTCCTGAGTGGATCATGATCTACTATGGGATCATCAGGATCGGGGCGGTGGCCGTGTGCATCAGCTCCGCTTACAGGAGTTCCGAGCTGGGCCATCTTCTCTCCGACTCACGGCCGGGTGTTCTCGTCACATCAGAAGCGCTCGATGCCAACATCCCAGAGTCGCCCGATTCCGGTTTCATGGACATTCTGGTCCTCGAGAAGGATAAGGTCTTCTCCGGTTTGCTGAACTCTCAGGAAGGAAGATCAAAAGGGCACCAGATCGAGCCTTGCGATGCGGACGATACCTGCGTGCAGTTGTACACGGGTGGAACCACGGGAGTGCCCAAGGGCGCGATGTTGACCCACAAGAATATCCTCTATACCAGTCAAAACGTCTGTTACCACGAAAGGATGCGACCCGAAGACAAACTCCTCTGCTTCATGCCCCTCAACCACGTCTTCGCCGGTTGCCATATCATGAATTCCTGCTTCTATTCCTGCGCCACCCTGGTCCTTCACAGGGGTTTTGAAATGGAAGAGATCATCTCTTCCATCCGGACGAACCAGGTAAACCGGTTCTACGCCGTTCCAACGGTCTATATCCGAATCCTCAATACGCCCGAATACCACAAGTATCTTGACTCTATGACCTATTCCTTTTCCGCTGCCACGAGCATGCCCCTTGAGATCGTCAGGCAGTGGAAGAAGATGTTCGGGCTCGACATCCATGAGGCCTACGGAATGACAGAGACTTCCTCGCTGGTGACGTTCAACCACATATACAGGCACAAGCCGGGCTCTGTCGGGACACCCGCAGGGGTCGTGGAAGTGAAGATCCTTGACGATCAAGGAAGAGAGGCAGGGAAGGGGGAAGAAGGGGAGATCGTCATCAGGGGACCGAACGTCATGAAAGGGTACTTCGACCGACCCGAAGAGAGCGCCGAGGCCATAAGGGGTGGGTGGTTGCACTCGGGAGACGTGGGCCGGATGGACGAGGAAGGATACCTCTACATTGTTGACAGGATAAAGGACATGATCATCAGCGGGGGGTTGAACGTTTACCCCACGGAGGTCGAAGGGGTCCTCTACACCCACGAGGCGGTCGAGGAGTGTGCGGTCACGGGAACGCGCCACCAGGAGTACGGGGAGGCAGTGACGGCGTTTGTTAAGTTGAAGAAGGATAGGGTGGTCAGCGACGGGGCCCTGATAAGATTCTGCAAGGAGAGGATGGCCTCCTACAAGGCCCCAAAGAGGGTCATCTTCCTGGATGAACTCCCCAAGACCCCCCAGGGCAAGATCCTGAAAAGGGAACTCCGAAGTTTCAATCCCTAGTCCGGTATCTATTTCATTCCATATCCCGACCGTGTTTTGGCTCTCGGCCAGACATTCGGGGCTATTTCTTGATATTGTACCTCTTCTTGAGTTCGCGCTTGAGGATTTTGCCCTGTGGGTTTTTGGGCAACTCATCGAGGAACTCCACGGACTTTGGGGCCTTGTAGGAGGCCAGGTAGTCCTTGCAGAAGGCAATGATCTCTTCTTCGGTAGCGGACGTGCCGGGCTTGAGCACGATGAGGGCGTGAACACGCTCGACCCACTGGGGGTCGGGAATCCCGATCACGGCAACTTCGGCCACGGCGGGGTGTTTGTAGATGACCTCTTCGACTTCCCGAGAATAGACGTTCTCGCCACCGGTGACGATCATGTCTTTCTTTCTGTCCACGATGTATATAAAACCCTTTTCGTCATAGTACCCCAGGTCACCGGTGTGAAGCCAGCCGTCAACAATGGTCTCCCTCGTCTCCTCGGGCTTGCGCCAGTATTCGACCATGATGGAATCGCTCCGTGCGATTATCTCTCCCACCTGGCCGGGGGGAAGGTCGTTGTCTTTCTCGTCCACTATCCTGACATGGACCCCCAGGCTTGGCTGCCCGCAGGAACTCAGGACCCTTTGGTCTTCCTCGGGCCTGTCCAGCACCTGATGGGCCTTCCTGGGCAGGGCGGTGATCTGGGGCCCCGATTCGGTTTGTCCGTATCCCTGGGAGAAAATGGGGCCGAACACTTCCATACCCTTTCTCAAAAGCTCAACAGGCATAGGGGATGCTGCGTAGTAGATCCTGTTGAGACTGCTCAGATCATAGTCTTTCAGGTCCGGCCTGGACAGGAGAACTTTCAGCTGCGTGGGCACGATCTGTATGTCCGTCGCCCTCTCTTCCTGTAGGGTCCTCAGAACTGTAACGGGGTCAAAGGATTTTCCGGGCACGATCACGTTGCAGCCCCCAACAATAAAGAAGGGCCATACGTGGCTGTCCCCGCCAATATGAAAGAACGGGAGTACCATGACGTGGCGGTCTCCGGGCTTGGTCCCCATTTCAAGGGCCTTTATCTTGATGTTTTCCAGCTTGCGATATTGTGTGTAAAGGGCGCCCCGCGGGAG
>JAFDHO010000247.1 GCA_019308745.1 Deltaproteobacteria bacterium | reverse complement strand
GCCAGGGCATGGGTACACACGTTCTTGTGGGAAAGCATCGCCCCCTTTGGAAGGCCCGTGGTGCCGCTCGTGTAGTACAGGTGCGCGATGGTCTCGTCGGACAGATCGGGTTGAAGAAGGGGAGCCTTTTGTGACTGCTCCAGGGCCTGTTCGTAATCGATGGAATCGCTCCCGTGGGGGCTCTCGCCCTTCCCTGTCCAGAGGACCTTCTTCACCTGAACCCCTGCACTTTGAACATCCTTCACCAGCTCGCCAAATCGCTTTGATGCGATGAGCCATTTGGCCCCCGAGTCCTTCAGGATGAAGGCCAGCTCCTTTGGGGAGAGCCTCGTATTGAGGAGGTTCAGGATCGCACCCAGATAGGCGGTCGCAAAGTAGGCCTCCAGGAACTCATGGCTGTTCTGGTGCAGGATGGCAACACATTCTCCCTCTCCGACCCCCTCTCCAGCCAGCAAGTTCCCCAGCCTCCAGGTCCGTTCCGCGAACTGGCCGTAGGTGAACCTCTCTTCGCCGCTGACGACCGCCTCCTTGTCCTGGTAAAGGCTGAGCGCCCTAGCTAATATAAAGGGAATCAACATGACCGCCAATGCCTCACTTCCCAGTCATCTATTTCTCTCGAATGTTTCCGCATAAGCCATGTCCGCCAATCGACAGGTCCGTCGCCCTGAGCACAGCCACAGGACTGTGTTGCGCTTCGGCTCATTCTGACTGACCACGACCTAATTCTGCACGTGTTCCTCTCCCAGCCCCAGTTCATCCTTCCTTGACATGCCCTGTGTCTTGCCTGCGGATTTGTCAGCGCCTGGTTGATCTCCAACTTGCGCTTCAGCAAGGGCGATTATCCACCCGGTCATCTCCTCTTTGAATTCAAATGAAGAAACGTGGGCGAATATCTCTCGGGAATTGATTCGGAAGGACAAAGAAACTTTACGTTGATCCCTGTTGACAGCCACATCTCTTAGCGCTGCAATGAGTCTCGGGGCATCTTCCGGGAGAAAAAAGCTGACTACGGGCCGATTGATAGCCTCGGTCGAATTTTTTCCAAGGATCTTCAGGGCAAAATCATTGACCTTTAGTACCCTGGAATCCTCGTCCACAACCAATATTCCGACACCTATAGCGTCGAATATGGCGCGTTCAAAATCCAGACTGTTTATCAATCCAAGGGCCTCACGTCGCGGAAACACGTCACAGGGTTCAATGACCCGGTTCTTAAGGTTTATGAGCGTTGAGCTTCCCGGATTCTCCAGCTCCTTTAATAATTCATTCAATTTGTATTCCATCTTGTCCAAAGGCCCTTTTACCAAGTAATAATCTGCTCCGATTACAGCCAGATCGTCCAGCCTTTCCATGATCGTACCGGAAACAGCAATTACCGGGAAAGGCGAATCGGGATACTTGGAACGCAGATATTCTATGAACTGTCTCCCATCCATTTTCGGTAACACTATTTCTACCAGGAGCAAGTCTATCGGCCCTTCCTCCAATTTTTGTATACCCTCTTTGCCATCGTAGGCCTTTACCACCTCGTACCCTTTTTTTTCAAGGAATTGAGACAGAAAGTTGCAATAAAAGAAATCATTATCCACAATCAAAACTCTCTTCGGCATAAGATCCCCCTAGAATTTACCTTACCGCACAACCATCGCCTCTTCACCAAGATTATTACTCAGGCAACTGGACAACCCCTTCCATCATGGTGAAGAGTTCAAAAGAAGTAGATTTGAAACCGGTGGTCACTCTCTTTTCCTCTCATTCCCCCACTTGACCGGCCTGTCCCGGACATCGATCCTGGAGGGGATCTAGGCACGCACGGGACGTGGATCGAAGATCCCGTGTTCAGCGGGGATCACATCCGGCACGACCGAGATAGCTTGTTCAAGCGCCAAAGTAATAATGGTCCCGTCATCCCAAATCATACGGTTGCCTCTGACGAGATCGGCCAGCAGTTCCACACATATTTCAAATCACTGGTGTCCAAAATGTTTGTAAATGAGATCATAATGGCGAACACAGGGCATCCAGAACATATGGGGTTGAGATCTGGAGCCTGGATCCCCGCTTTCGCGGGAATGCCAAAACCAGGTTATCTGACCCCAGAAGACTCACATGCGCTAACATCACTGGCTTTTTGAAACCCTGCCAGATCTTTTTTGGACAAGAGTGATTTCAAATGTATGGCCCAAGCTATTCAATACAAACCCGGTCTACCTCATTAATATCGGTAATACCTTGAAATACCTTCAAGACTCCATCCTGCTTGAGAGTGGTCATACCTTCCCTCTTGGCCTGTTCCAACAATTCTTCAGTCGTTGCCTTTGATTTTACAAGCTTTTTTATTCCGCGAGTTCCTTCCATCAACTCGTATATTCCCACCCGGTTCTTGTATCCGGTTCCTTCACATTTCTCACACCCATCGGCCCTATACAAGTTCAGATTAGGGCCGTATTTGATCCGTGTCTGCCCAAAGTCCTCTTCACCATAAACATCAACAATTCGCCGGAATTCATTTTCCGAAGGACGATAAAGCTTCTTACAGTTTTCGCAAAGCCTCCGCGCCAGTCGCTGGGCCAGCACACAGAGTAAAGCGTCTGAAAAGTTGAGAGGATTCAGGCCCATATCGATAATGCGCGTAATAGTCTCTGGGGCATTGTTGGTATGGAGTGTTGAAAAGACAAGATGCCCGGTCAATGCGGCCTCCAGAGCAATAGAGGCCGTTTCTTGATCCCTCATTTCACCGATCATTATCACATCGGGATCCAACCTCAGAAAGCCTCTCAAGGCCCTCGCAAAATTCAGCCCAATACGGGAGTTAATCTCCACTTGTCTGAGTCCTGGTTGTGTTATCTCTACCGGATCTTCAGCCGTCCAGATTTTGATACTGGGTTTATTTATGAAGGCCAGGGCAGCATGGAGAGTGGTCGTTTTACCAGATCCTGTCGGTCCGACCACCAGAATCATACCATATGGTTTAACTATGCTCTTTTTGAGGAGCCTGTAGTTCCTCTCGCTTAGACCCATATCCGCAAGTTTCATGGCACCGAGATTAGACAGAATTCTCAGGACAGCGTCTTGATGACCTCCGGTAGTTGGCATCGTAGACAACCTCACTTCAAAAGGTTCGATTCCTTTCCGCCTGATCTTAATCTTACCGTCTTGCGGGAGGCGTCTTTCTGCGATATCAAGGTTGGCCATTATCTTAAGCCTGGAAATAAGGGCCGGGGTAATGGCATTTGGAATCTGAAGATGTTCATGGCAGACGCCGTCAATGCGGTAGCGGATAGTGGTCATTGTAGTGACTGGCGAAGGTTCAATATGGATATCCGAGGCCTTTTTCCTGAAGGCAGTTATTAGTATTTGGTCCACCAGTTTGACAACAAGGCTTGACGACTCATCAAGTGGTGCCACTTCTTTGGCCTGCTCTTCCTCTTCTTCAAATGAGACGTCTGGGACGATTTCTTTCAAATTATCTAACAAATCGTTAACACCCTTTTTTTCTTCCCGTGTTTGATAGAACGCCTCAATATATTTGATAATATCCTCCTTGATGCCCACCGAAAAGCGAATCTTTGAAGTGGTCATAATCGCCTTGATATAGTCGGTCTTCTGCAGATCGTTTGGATCGTCCACCAGAACCTCAATCCCTTCCTTACTCCAGCTTATAGGAACCCATGAATAATGAAGCAAGAATGTCTTCTTGAGTTTACCCATCAACTCCACCGGCACAGGCAATTCCGGACGGAAATCCCTGAATGGACACCCGTAGAATAGGGACAAGGATTTGCCGATTTCCCGCTTCTCTATCTTGTATTGTTCAATCAGAATCGTCTCCACGCTCTTATTCGTTTCTTTAGAAAGCCTTTTTGCATCTTGTAATTGCCCGACTGTTACAAGTTTCTTTCTCAGCAAATACTCATATCTTGATAGATTGCTGAACCTTGTCTTAAGGTGACGAAACGATTGAAATACCTCCCTGTTGTTGGGATCCAATCTCCTGGCATTTCCATATAATTCCATGGCAACATGGGGGTGTCCCCTTTTTTCCAATTCATTCCCAAGCCACAAATACAACTTGGCAGCATCCTTGCTGCTTAAATTTCTTGTCTCAATAACCTTTCCTGCCTTTTCAATCACCTGCCTCGGATCGTGCACTTCCAAAAGGGCGCCCAAATATTCGTGCAGAATTTGCAGATCCCATATACTATCTTGACCGTCCAAATCTTCCATTAACTTTTCGTATTCTCTGACAGCATTGTGGTAGAGTCCCATCTCCTTTGAGGCCTGAGCATTGCCCAGGGTTCTTCGCACCCGTTCAGCCCGTTCAGTAGCCTCAAGTCTTTCTATCTTCTCCCTTGGAATTGATCCCGTCTTTGAAGTTTTCCCGTTGGATTCATCTACCATCGTCTCTTTTATCTCCCTGATATATTGGGTAATAGACTAGATGTTTCGTAATAAGTCCAACCTCGGCGGGGCAAAAACTAGGCCATGCGATGCACTTCATCTCTGCCCCGTTGAATGGCGCCCTAGCACTGAACCATAGGTCAGAAAAGGCGTCAAAACATCCCGCCCTCAGCGGCATCTGATTTTGAGTTTCTTAACGGGGGAAATGATTGCGGCGCTCCCCAAATATTCGTCTCGCAGAGACCACCCCCGTCGTTCGGGGCTTGTCACATTTGGGCCGCGGGGCCCACTTTATTCAATCTCTCGAAGCATTTTAGGATATCACAACCATAAGGAAAGGCACAACGGGATTGCACAGTCCCAAATCCACCACCTAAGTGGTGACATGGGGAAGGTACTGCGTGTGAGGAAGCATTTCCCCCAGCCACACGGCGCATTTTGGCCTTAGCGAGCGCCGCTTTCACCAAGATGACAGGGCACTTGTCTTATTCAAGCGCGATACTGGAGGGCAATCCCGGTCACAGGACATAGCTCCCCCTCTCAGGTGGGCTCAGGTGGGTGTATCATCAAGAAATCTATCTCCCTGTCATCTTGGTGAAAACGGCTTTGCTCGATTAAGCATTCTAGCCCGATGGGGCTGGCACTAATCCAGCAATCTTTGTCCGTATCCACACTAACCACCCATAGGCAGGGTCTGCAGCGTTCAGGCGCAAGGACAATTGCCGAGAGCGCCCAATCACTCTGGCTGGGATGTGGATCAGGGAAAACTTAATCGCTTTCATCCGTTTCCAAACCCATTTGCCTCCCAGAACCAGGGACTTCAGCGCAGCATTCAGATTGAAGGCCAGAGTCATGATCCACCACCATGCCGCATTCTCACCAAAG
>JAFDHO010000246.1 GCA_019308745.1 Deltaproteobacteria bacterium | reverse complement strand
CCCACTGACAAGTCGCGAAAAGACGGCGCCCTCCCGCCAGTCACTCCAGAAAAGGCATCATCACCCGTTCTCCCTATCTGAGGAGGCATTTCAAAAGGCTAAAGTGTTACGAAAAGAGAAACTCCTGAGGTTTGGGATGTGAAATGGGCGCTAGAGACCATGTTACACGTTTCAGGAGATGATAGATGGATTTTGAACTTACGAAAGAACAGCAGGACATAAAGAGCGCTGCCAGGGAATTTGCAGAAGGAGAATTTCCTCAGGTTGCCAAGGAATGCGATGAACGGGAAGAGTTGGACCGGAGTCTTCTTGAAAAGGCCCGTGAACTGGGTTTTGTGGGGTGTTATATACCGGAAAAATACGGAGGGCCCGGCTTGGGATTTTTTGAAAAGGCCCTTATCGTGGAAGAGTTCTGGAGAGTAGACCCGGGATTGGGACAGGCTATCGTCTCTGTTACCTTTGGAGCGGAGGTCTTGATCGATTTTGCGACCGAGGATCAAAAAAAGAGATATCTTACTCCCCTGGTAGAAGCACAGGCCATTATGGGGACGGCCATAACAGAGCCGGATGCCGGGTCTGATGTCACTAGTGTTCAGACAACTGCTATGAGGCACGGGGACGAGTATATCATAAATGGCACTAAGATGTTTATCAGTAACGGCACCATTGCAGACTATCTCCTCGTATTCTGCCGCACCCACCCTGATGAACCTAACCGGCATCGCCAATTCAGCCTATTGATGGTCGAAACAGACAAAGAGGGTTTCGAGGCCAACAAACTGAAAAACAAGCTGGGTATACGCGCTGCTGATACTGCCGAGCTTTCCTTCAGTGATGTTAGGGTTTCAGTAGATAGCCTAATAGGAGAAGAAAAAGAGGGCTTCAGACAGATCCTCAAGCTTTTCAACAAGGAGAGGATTACTGTGGCAGCCCAGGGAACCGGGTTGGCCCAAGGCGCCCTGGAACAGGCCATACGTCATATCACCCAAAGAGAACAGTTCGGACATAAGATATCATCATTTCAGGCAATCAGGTTCAAGATAGCTGAAATGGCCACCCTCATTGAAGCGGGCCGGTCCCTTTACTACAGGGCTGCCTGGTCTCTTGACAGCGGCCAAGAAGATCATGGTTTGATAGCCATGGCAAAATGGTTCTGCTCTCAAAACGCGGTCACGGTGGCCCAGGAGTCTCTCCAGATGCACGGTGGTTACGGGTTTCTAAACGAATACGACATTGCCCGGTTTTACAGGGATTCCAAGATCGTGGAAATCTATGAAGGGACAAAGGAGATCGAAAAAATTGTTATTGCCAATGTGTTGCTGGGCAAGGGGAGTTAAGCCGGTAAAATAACTACGTAGCTGGATAGGAAGGATGCCGGGGGGGCTGGCTATGGCAACTGTAGGTGGCTGTGCTGGTTTTGCGGCGGTGAGCGGCTCCAGCCTGGCAACAGCAGTCACCATGGGGACCATTTCCCTCCCAGAGATGCGGAGACATAAATACGCCGACAGTATGGCCTGTGGATGTGTTGCCGCCGGAGGCAGCATCGGCATTTTGATTCCGCCCAGTATCCCTTTCATAATATATGCCAGCCTTACCGAAGAGTCCATTGGGAAACTCTTTATTGCTGGCATTATCCCAGGCCTCATGGAGGCCTTCCTCTATATCCTTACCATATATGTTATGTGTAAGATCAAGCCTGAACTTGGACCTCCCGGGCCATCTTCGCCCTTTAGGGATTCGACCCAATGGAATCCCCACCATACCTTTTAGGCGGGGTCTGATGCTGGGCAGGAGGGTCTTTCCCTACAAAGATGCAGTAAAATTCGGGTGGTCCCCAATGGGTTGGCAACCCCTGAGGGAGGGGGAGGTGACTTTCCACCAGGTCCTCCGTGAAGCCGGCTATGTGACAGGCATGGTCACGGATGTGTGGCATTATTTCAAGGGCGGAATGAATTTTCACGAGGGGTTCCACTCGTGGCAGTTTATCCGGGGACAAGAGGCGGACCCGTACCTCATGGATCCCTTAGCCCAGGATCCGCAAGAGGTCATGGACCCTGCACTAAAAGGAAAGTTGATGCAATACCTTTTGGAGCAGTATCTCCGAAATACTGGAAACAGTAAGTACGAAGAGGATTATTTTGCTTCTCAGGTATTCAGGACAGCGGAGAAATGGCTGGAGAAGAACGCCCGGCACTATGAAAAGTTCTTCCTCTACATTGACTGCTTTGATCCACATGAGCCCTGGGATCCACCAAGGGAATATGTGGCGCTCTATGATCCAGGGTACAAGGGGAAGGAGTACATTTTCCCCCAAAACGGCCCCTGCGATCACATGTCCGAGGAGGAAATAAGGCACGTACGCGCCATGTACGCAGGGAAGGTCACCATGGTGGATCAATGGTTCGGGCACTTCATGGAGAAGTTTGAGTTGATGGTGCTGAGGTGGTGATAACAGAGAGAAAAATCTTTACATATAAGGGTAATGCCTTATAATAGCCCTATATAAGTTCAGGGCTTTATAATGAAACGCAATAGTATAGTCGCTGTCCTTACAGGGGATCTGGTCAAGTCCACTTTGTTTCGATCCAAAAGAGCCGAGATTCTTGAGAGGTTCCGGCATATTCTCGATTCAGCACGTCAGTTTGTCAAAGACAAGGATGAGTTTATCGTCTTCTCTGACATATACAGAGGGGATTCCTTCCAGGGGATTGTATCCAGACCATCTATTTCCTTAAAGGTGGCGCTGTATATTCGTTCGGAACTGCTGAAGATTATTATCGGTAAGGAGCAAGCTGACGCCAGAATTGCCATCGGTTTTGGAACGGTGGATTCTCTGAACAAGGAGAGGGTGGAGGAGAGCGATGGAGAAGCGTTCCGCTGTTCCGGTGAGGCCTTGGACGGGATCAAGACATATCGTAGGATGTCCATAACATCGACCTGGGAGGAGAAAAACAGACATTTTCGCCTTCTGGCCTCATTTTTGGATGCCCTTATCCAGCGTTGGAGCGTGGAGCAGGCTGAGGCTGTTTCACTCTGGCTTCAAGGGAATACTCAGCAGTCTATATCCAAGCGGCTAGGTATAAGCCAGCCAGCCGTCCAGCAGAGGCTTCAGAACGCAGGTCATTTTGCGGTCCAGGAGGCACTGGAGTACTTCGAGGGCCTAATGCAGAAAATATAATCATTGAGGAAATGGAATTGACTTTATCAGCCAAAAGGATTAATCATAAAGCATATTTCCAATTCAAGGCTATGTTATGCTTGTAATGCAATGATTCCGATTACGGCAATACTTCGGCTCAATCTCATACCGATTATCTTCCTTGAGACTCTTTCTGAGTGAAATCATGTGCCGATTTCCACCTGAAAGTTGAAAATGATTCTCCTCCGTTTGGCTTGGGACCAGAAAACACCTTCCTCGAATTAGAAGAAGCATATTAAGACCCCTTCAAGAATACTTTTTCGGTCTCATTGGTCCAGGGGGCAGTCCGTTGAGATGGTCGGACCGCTGAAACGACAACCTTTTCTAAAACAGGGAGGGAGATGAGATGGAAAGAGCCATGTATTTTCTCGATCAAAAAGACCTGCCGACCCACTGGTACAACATTCAGGCTGACCTGCCTGAGCCATTGCCGCCCGTTTTGCATCCGGGCACTGGAAAACCTATAGGGCCAGATGATTTGGCCCCCCTGTTTCCCATGGAACTAATCAAGCAGGAAGTAAGCACCGAGCGATGGATCGAAATCCCGGAGGAAATAAGGGACGTCTACCGAACGTGGAGACCAACGGTGCTTCACAGGGCATACCGACTTGAAAAGGCCCTGGATACCCCGGCAAAGATCTTTTACAAATATGAAGGAACAAGCCAGGCCGGGAGCCATAAGCCAAATACCGCTGTTGCCCAAGCCTACTACAACATGAAAGAAGGAATTAGGCGTATAACGACCGAGACGGGTGCGGGCCAGTGGGGGAGCGCTCTTGCAATGGGATGCGCCTTTTTTGATGTTGAGCTAAAGGTCTATATGGTCAGAATCAGCTTTGACCAGAAACCTTACAGGCGCATCCTAATGGAAACATGGGGTGCAAAGTGCGTACCGAGCCCCAGCCCGGATACCAAGGCAGGGCGGGATATGCTGGAAAAATGGCCCGATTGCCCCGGGAGTCTCGGGTTGGCCATCAGTGAAGCCGTGGAGGACGCTGTTAGCCGAGATGACACCCATTATTCACTGGGCAGTGTGCTCAACCATGTTCTTCTTCATCAGACCATTATTGGCGAAGAAACAAGAAAACAGATGGAAATGGCCGATGCCTATCCTGATATCATCGTGGGGTGCATTGGTGGGGGATCAAATTTTGCGGGCCAGTTCCTGCCGTGGATCAGGGACAAGATAAGTGGCGAGAAGCCTGACCTGAGGATTATATGTGTTGAACCTGAGAGCTGTCCCACGATGACCAAAGGCATATATGCCTATGATTTTGGCGACAATGCCGGGATGACACCCCTGCTCAAAATGCATACCTTGGGGCACGGATTCATTCCTCCTCCAATCCACGCCGGCGGACTGCGTTATCATGGGATGGCGCCGATCATATGCCATTTGTATAACCTTGGACTGCTTGAAGTGCAGGCCGCGCACCAAACAGCCGTGTTCGAGGCTGGAATCAAATTTGCCCGAACAGAAGGTGTAATCACGGGCCCTGAGCCGTGTCATGATCTGAAAGTGGCCATTGATGAGGCACTCAAGTGCAAGGAATCAGGAGAGTCAAAGACGATCCTAATAGCCCACAGTGGACACGGGCATTTTGATCTGGGAGCATATGACCGCTACTTGTCAGGTCAGCTCGAGGACTACGCCTATCCCGAAGAAGAGGTCAAAAAGGCGCAGGAAGATCTGCCCAAGGTAGAGGCTTGAGGAATTTCTCTCAATGAAGAAGGGGCTCCCCGGGCTTTGCCGAGATAAGCCCGAGGACCCATTCTTCCCGTACAGTAACACTTTAGCCTTTTGAAATGCCTCCTCAGATACGGAGAACGGGTGATGATGCCTTTTCTGGAGTGACTGGCG
>JAFDHO010000054.1 GCA_019308745.1 Deltaproteobacteria bacterium | reverse complement strand
AGGGGTTTCCCCCACTGATAAGTCGGGAAAAGACGGCGCCCTCCCGCCAGTCACTCCAGAAAAGGCATCATCACCCGTTCTCCGTATCTGAGGAGGCATTTCAAAAGGCTAAAGTGCTACCGGGAATGAAGGGCTTCTATTTTGCTCCTTGCTTCAATTCCAGGACGAGTCGCCTGACCTCCTCCTTCTCCGGTACGTCAGGGGCGGTGCCCAGGAACCGTTCAAACACCTTCAAGGCCTCCTTATGTTGACTCAGCCTGTAGTGGAGTTTGCCGAGCCGGTAAAGGGCCGCAGCGTTATTGGGTGAATACTCGATGGCCTTCCTGTAGGCTTCCATGGCATCCATGTCCCGGTGGACGGCCTCGTAAGCATAGCCCAGGTTCAAGTAGATGGGGCTGTGGCCGGGTGCCAGATTGATCGCTTCCTTATAGCTTTGAATCGCCTTGTGATAGTCGCCCTTGTTGTAATAGACCAGACCCATGTTTCGATAGGCATAATGGGGCGTCCTGTAGAGGACATCCGATGCGGCTGCCTTAAAACACTTTAGCGCCTTGTCCCATTCTCTCGTGAGGATGTAGACGGTTCCAAGGTTGTTATAGGCCTCGGAATATCTGGGACGCAGGGCCAGGGCCTTCTTGAAGTATTCAATGGAGAGATCATATTTTCTAAGACCCCTGTATATCAAGGCGATCTCATGCTTTATATCCGCATTCTCCGGATCAAGGGCCTCTGCCTCCAGCACGTGTTTGAGAGCCACGCGCAATTCACCCTTTTCCACATAGGAGATACCCAGATCCTCCAGGGCCCTGGCCCGTTCCTTTCTGAGTTGCCGGTTCGTGGCACAGCCTGAGAGAGCAAAGGCCAAGAGGAGAAAGGTCAGGAGTGCAACTTGACCTTGACCTCTGGGCAATCTCTTCCTCATTCCCTTATCCCTGGACAATGGGGCTGATTACTCTGATTCTAAGCAACTACAGCGCCCTGGCCCTTGCCTCGCCAGGAGGCGGCAACACGGTGGGCGTGATGAAAATGAGCAACTCGGATTTCTCGTAGGTCCTCCTCTGGCCCTTAAACAACCAGCCTAAAATCGGGACCTTTCTCAGGTAGGGGATCCCTCTCTCATCATCCGACCTGTCTTCCTTGTAAATACCACCAATCACGATGGTTTCACCGCTCTTTACCATTAGCTTCGTTTCAATGTACTTCTGGCTCTTACTGTCGTTACCAAGTTGTTTATCATCAGTAACCGTAATTTCCATTGTAACAAAATCGTTCACGCTGACATGCGGAGTTACGCCCAATTCCAGGTTTGCTTCCATTGTTTCTGCGGAAACATTCTCCGCCGCTTGCGCAGCAACGAATTTGACGCCCTTCTTAATTGTAGCCTTCTGGTTATTTGCCGCCATGACCCTAGGAGCAGAGATAACTTTTGCGGATCCCTCCGTCTCAGCAAGTGCAAGCCTGGCGTCAAGGGTAATAGCCCCCAAAGCACTCGATGTCAGGTATCCGAAGGTAAAACCCAGATTTGGTTTCCATTTCTGTGGCACGTTTGAAGAGAAAGTTCCACCAACAAGGTTATCACCTCCAGCCGAAAAACCGGTAGCATCAGTTGGAATGCCAAAGGAAACTCCAGTGTTATCCCGTCGTTGTGCATTAATTCCTTCAGCGCTTTCGCCATCCCCCCACTGTACTCCAAGGTCCCGCGTGAAGTTAGTGCTGGCATCGACAATCCGGGCCTCAATCAGAACTTGTTTTTCTGGAGTGTCAAACGTCTGCACTATCTTCTTGGCCTCTTGGATCTTCTCTGCAATGTCCGTTATGATGATCGTGTTGCTCCTGATATCCTCACTCAACTTGCCTCGTTCACTCAGCAAAGCCTCAAGATGGGCCTTGATCTCCTCTGTGGTGGCAAAATCCAGGGGCAGGTATTCGGTGACCAGGGGTTCCAATTCTTTTGCCGCTTCTTTGGCCTTTTTCTCCGCTTCCCTCCGCTTTTGAAGTTCGGCCTCATATTCGGCCCTCTTTCGCCTCTCATCGGCTTCAATCTTGTCCAACTGGGCCTTGGTGGTTATCCAGATGACATTCCCCTCTCGCCTCATTCCCAGGTTGTTGTTGGCCAGGATGAGGTCGAGGGCCTGATCCCATGGTACGTTCTTGAGTCTCATGGAGACGTTCCCCTTGACCTCCGGACCCCAAACGATGTTCAGGTTGCTCACCTCTGCGATCAACCTCAGGATATTTGTCACGTCGGCGTTCACAAAGTCCATGGTCATGGGGGCACCCTTGTATTTCTTCTTCATGAACGCGGGCAGGGCAGGGGATTGGACCATTGCAACCTTTTGGATGCTTTCAGCAGCCGTCTTTCTTATCCCGGCCGCCGGTGCCCCTTTCCCTTCTTGGGCCACGACCGGCCTGATTTCTGCCTCCTTCTTGGCCTCTTTGTTCGGAACAATCGTCTTTTCCGGCGGCCTTATGGATGTGGGTCCAAAATCAATAGTTATGGCCTGATCGGTCTGATCCACATGAAAGGGGACCATCTCCTTCAGGGTTATGAGCATGGCGACACGACTGTCTGCAGTCGAGGCCCTCACTCGATCCACCGCCCCTTCAAAGTAAATGGATTCGAGCCTCCTCATGAGAAGGGGGGGGATAGTACTTCTTTCCATGGTCAACAGCAGGTTTGTGAGCCCCTTTTGCTCCAAGTGATAGGGGACCTTTTGTTCTGTAGTAATAATGAGCCTGGATTTGCCCTGGTTGAGCATCGTGAAGTCGATACCCAGGATCTGATTCAACCCATTGTCCGCCTTGGGTTTGAAGAATATCCTCGGGGTATAGGGCCCTGCCGGGGTCTCCTTCTCCTCCGCGGCCTCGGCCACCGCCACGGGCTTTTCCTGTGGCGTTTCCCTGAGGGCCCCTTTGGGGGTCAGGATCAACCGAATGAGCCTATCCAAAGACTGGGTCTTATACTCTATCGGCACTTCTTCCAGTTTGATCACCAATCTCGTGGTCATGGGTTGACTTCTTCCCTTTTGAACGCTGATCTCCTTGATACCCCCTTCTTCTACCCTTGTGGATCTTTCCAGACTTTCGGCTGGCTTGCCTCTGACATCGAGAATAATCCTTGGGGGATCAACCAGTTGAAAAGCCGTAAAATGGGTAGGGCGATCGCTGTTTATCTCCAGGATGGCCTTGTGTTGCACGCTTCGGACATCAATGGATTGAATGATCGGAACTTGCGATTCCTCGGAAGGAACCTGCTTCATGGGCTGAGTTGCGCAACCATTAAAGAAGAAGATGCCTATCACAAGGCACAGGAAAGACGCTAGCCCCCTTCTGCTATGAATACCTCTGCTCCCCATGGATTCTCTCCTTTGTGAGACCTTTATTTCTTTCGCCTCGATCTCCGCTGGACTTCAAAGCTTCATTCCCTCCCGCACTTTCGCACGGGCTTTCGGTGTCCCTGCAAAGCGCCAAGAAATCACTTGAGGGATGGCACTTTCTTGGACACAAACCTTTCTCTCTTTTGGCCCCTGAAATCCCTGTATTCCTCCTTTATGATAACCTCTTTCTCGGTGATCTTATGGACCACGCCACCTCTCGTTCCAATGGGTGTCCCCACTTTTATGACATGTCCCGTGCCCTTGGCCTCCCTCACCATCGCCCAGTTTCCCTTTGGCCCAACGATGATGGCGATGAGTTCCAATTGGCTCAGATCAAGGGTCTCCAGATAGGTTTTCGGTTTGCCCTTTCTTTTCTCTTGGATGGCCTCCATCTTTGCGATAAAGGACTCAAAGGGGTCTGTCTTACCTCGAGGGTCATAGAAATACTCCTTTTCCTTCCCCTCCCCCGTCAAGGTTGCTGCGCTCTCCTCCTCTTGATCCTGGAACAGCTTCTTCATGGGGCTGGGCTTCTTGTAGATCACTCCATCCGCTGCCTCAATAGATCCCACGCCCCCAAGGCCCACAACCAGAAACAAGATGGCCAGGCCAAGCAGGACATGTCTTGAATTACTTCTTCTTTGCAGGCCTTTCACCATTTCCTTCACCCTTAAAGCTGTAAGTTACTGCATCGCAGTTCGTGATCAACCTCGTTGAGCGCGGCGCCACGGGTCTCATGGACACGTTGAAGATATTGACTATCCTTTCCATACGGCCTACCTTGTCGAAAAAGAGAGCCACGTTATGATAATTCCCGCTGACCTCGATCGACACGGGGATCTCCATATAGAAATCCTTTGCCTTCACACGCTGGGGCCTGAAGAGGCGAAACTCCAGTTGTGAATCGCTGCCCAACTGGGTGATCGTCCTCAAGAGGTTCGGTATCTCTTTCTCGTTGGGGAGTAATCTGAGGGCTTCCCTGAATTGGGCCTCCACCTGGGCGAGGTCGGCCTCGAATTTCTTGAGTGCCCGTGCCCTTACTTTGGCCCTCCTCAGCCTGCTCTCAAGCTGGGCTATCCTCTGCTTCGTCTCAGCAATCTCCTCTGTCTTGGGTATGTAAACAAACCACAGGTATGCCCCGCCTAGCAGAACAATGGTCCCCACCAGGATCAATATCCTTATGGGCATCTTTATCTGTTCGACTTTTTGAAAGAGTGCCTCTGTCTTCATGTATCTTCCCTCAAATAATCCCTGACGGATTATCCTTTCCCAGGATATGCCCTATTTTCTTCTTCCCTTTTTTGGCTGCGGCTTTACCGCCTCTTTAAAGGCATAGGTCCTGCATTCCAATACAAAATCCGAGACCCTCAACTTGTACTGGGGAAGGCTTCTCATCCTGGTGCTTTGAAGCTCCACCGAGTTGATGTACTCTGACCTCTCCAGATTGGTCATAAAGAGGGCCACGGTTTCATTGTCCATTGCCGTCCCTGTGAGGGTCAACTTTCCTCCCGATTCCTTCAAGGAACTGAGCCACAGTTTGTCTCGTGGGACGGCATAGGTTATCTCCTCGAGGAGGTGGACGGGGCCGGTCTTGTTCTTTTCAAGCTCCTTAATGACGTTCAGCTTGGCATTGATCTCCTTGATCTTCTTCTCCAATTGATTGATCTTGCTGACAGTCTTTTGATACCGTGCCAGTTCTGCGTTCACGTTCTTCTCGTCTTCCCTGAGGGAGCCGATGGTGCTGTTGAGCTGCAGGAAATAGTAGATCATGACCGTGAACAGGAGGGCCGTGGTCAGGCAGTATATGGTGATCTGCCTCCTGATGTTTTCTTTCTTTCGTGCTTCCCTAAAAGGCAGTAGATTTATCTTGATCATTTGTCACCAATGCTCCTCAACGCCAATCCCACGGCAACTCCGGCCTGGGGAGCCATATAAGACAGGTACCTGGGATCAAATATTTTGTCGTTTATTTGGAGGCTGGCAAAGGGATTCAGTTCCACGACTTCGCTGTCGGTCTCCATCGTGAGATATTTTTGAAAGCCGGGTATCCTGCAGGAACCCCCGCTGACGTAGATCTTTTCGATCTTCTCTTCCGGGTACGTCGTTGCCAAGAAATCCAGGGCCCTCTTGATCTCATTGACCCAGCCTGAAACGACCGTTGTGAAGATCTCCTCCATTTTGCCGCGTTCCTTGTCGATCTTTGTCCCCCCCAGTTTCAGCCTTTCCGCTTCCTCGTACGAGACATTGAACTTGGACATAATGGCTTCGTTTATCTGGTATCCTCCGTAGCTGGAATCCCTTGTAAAGATGGATACCCCGTTTTTGATGGCATTTATTCCCAGCTCCTCAGCCCCTACGTTGACGATGGCGTAGCAGCCGGAGATCTCTTCGGAGTTCTTCTCAAAGCAATTTTGCAAGGCAAAGGCATCCACGTCCAGGATGACCGGACTCAGACCCGTCAGGTGAAGGAGGCTTACGTAGTCCTCGACGATATCCTTTTTCGCCGCCACCAGCATCACGTCCATGAAATCCGATTCCTTGTCCTTTTCCTCCTCGTCCTTTACCTCCTTTTCTTCGCCCTTGATCTCTGAGAGGACTTCGTAGTCCAGGTTGACATCGTTTATATCAAAGGGAATATACTGCTCCGCTTCTTCCTTGATGGTTTCCTCAAGCTCTGATTCCTCACGCCGGTTGATGGTTATCTTTTTTACGATAACAGAATACCCGGAGATGGAGGTGACCACGTTCTTGTTCTTGACTCCAAGGTTCTTGTAGAGGTTCTTTATGGCGGAGGAAACAATTTCCATCTCCTTGATGGAGCCCTCAACGATAGCATCCTGGGGGAGACCGATGATGCCGAAGTTCTTCAAGATCATCCCTTTCTTGCCATCGTCAATCTCGGCCAGCTTAATGGAATGGGAGCCGATATCTAGACCTACGCATTGATTTTTCTTGGGAACTGGCATAATGACCCTTTTCCTATTCGGGGAATATTTTGACCTTATCGGTCAATTTGTAGCCAAGTGCCAGGATGATTTTTCTTTTTGTCTCCATTCGACAGCTCTTCCCTTTCTCTATCCTGTCAATTGTCAATGGAGATACCCCGGCCTTACGGGCCAACTCTGCCTTGCTCATCAGGAGTTCCTCCCGGATCTCCTTTAAGATATTTTGGGGCACTTTCTCCTCCAATCTAGTAGTTTGTGACAAATCATCTCAACACTGTCTTTATTAATATAACATCATATATATATGTTAATATTTGTCAAGTATTTTTTTATAAATTAATTAAATTTTACATAATTTGGTTATATATAGGGTATAATAAAATTAATTAATACTATATGTTGTATATGAAATATTTATTGGTTCACTGTATATTTTGTCGTGTCCTCGCCTGCAGCTCCCTGTGAGAAGATCTCAAGGAGGATTCAGGGTCTCGTCTTGCAACCATTATTGTTGTCCTGGTCTCGACAACAACCCCGCCCTTCTGAGCCCCTAGGTAGGGTCGGAGGTTCATGGTCTCCGCACGAGGTACGGGGTTCGGTTGGAAGATGGAGAAACCATCGCTGCCTTTTCCCCTGTCTCAAAAAATGCTTTACAAAAGTGCTGGAGAAGGATTAAGGATAACTGGACTGCAAAAGACGGATCCGGACTCTTGTCGGAGGCCGGTGGGTCAAAGGTGGGAGGCCTTCTTTGAAAGAAAACAAAGACAAGGAAACCATAAAGAAGAAAAGCACTTTAAGGGAATACGCAGAAGCGGCCGTCATCGCCGTTCTCCTGGCCCTCTTTATCAGGACATTCGTGGTCCAGGCCTTCAAGATTCCCTCCGGCTCCATGGAGCCGACCCTTATGATAGGGGATCACATCCTCGTCAACAAGTTCATATACGGCGTTAAGGCCCCTTTCATTCGAAGGACATTGATACCCGTGAGCAAGCCGAAACGCAATGACGTCATCGTCTTTATCTATCCCGTGGACAGGAGCAAAGATTTCATCAAGAGGGTCATAGGATTGCCGGGGGAAAGGATAGAGATCAAGGGAAGAAGGATCTTTGTCAACGGAAAACAGTTGAAAGACAAGTACGGGTCCTATTCTTCCCAGGGCGAAGCACGGGTACGGAACCTGAACAACGCTTACAGGTTCGGCCCGGTCGTCGTACCCGACGGCCATGTGTTCGTCATGGGAGACAACCGCGACCACAGCTATGACAGCAGGTTTTGGGGTTTTGTCCCCCTGGAGTCCATCAAAGGAAAGGCCTTCATTATCTATTGGTCCTGGCCCCACTGGCAGAGATTCTTCCACCTCATCCGGTAGGTGGGACCAATATCCAACGCAATTCCTTCGCACCGTCTTTGTCCTGGCCACCGATGACCCCATAAAGCCTTAAAGCCAACTCCTTGTCAGACCCCAAGGGAACTGTGCGCTCCTTGACTTTTTTCAAAGAGTCGGCTTTAAACCCGGCCGGCTTTGTGGTAAGAATCAGTAATGCCCGGTCAGGATTTTGCAAAGCCGAAGTGTTCCCAGGGAAGCAGGTGTGTCCGCAGGGCAGGTCTTTTCCAGAGGCTCAATCAAATTGCTCCCAGGCATTATGAACGGCACCAAATACTTAATAGAAGGCCTTAGTAGCCCCGGGAGACTTTCACGAGGAAAGGAGTTTTAGCAGTATGCCAACATTCAAGACTATTGAAGGTAACGAGGCGGCGGCCCACGTGGCCTATGCTATGAGCGAGGTGGCCTCAATCTATCCTATTACGCCCTCCAGCAGCATGGGCGAATACTGTGATGAATGGGCGGCCCATGGACGAAAAAACATCTTCGGGCAGGTCCTGAAGGTCGTGGAAATGCAATCCGAGGCCGGAGCAGCCGGGGCGGTCCACGGGGCCCTTTCTGCCGGGGCCCTTTCCACAACCTTTACCGCTTCCCAGGGACTTCTGCTCATGATCCCCAATATGTACAAGATTGCAGGAGAATTGATGCCGACTGTCTTCCATGTCTCCGCACGGGCCGTGGCCACCCACGCACTTTCCATATTCGGTGATCACTCGGACATCAATGCCGTCAGGGAGACCGGATTCTCCCTCCTGGCCTCGGCCGGCGTCCAGGAGGTCATGGATCTTGCGCTGGTTGCCCACCTGTCGAGTATTAGGGCCAGTCTCCCCTTTGTGCATTTCTTTGACGGGTTCAGGACCTCCATGGAGATCCAAAAGATAGAGATGATCGACTACGAGGACATGGCCGCGCTCGCGGACTGGGAGGCCATCGATGACTTCAGAAGTCGTTGTATGAACCCGGAGTACCCCCAACTCCGGGGGACGGCCCAAAACCCCGACATATTCTTTCAGAACAGGGAGGCCTGCCAGCCCTTCTACGAGGTTATCCCCGCCATTGTCCAGGAGGAAATGGAACGGGTCAGTGACCTGGTCGGACGCCCCTATCACCTCTTCGACTATGTGGGAGACCCGGAGGCTGACAGGGTCATCGTTTCCATGGCCTCCAGCTGCGACGTCATTGAAGAGACGGTCAGGTATCTCGTTGGCCTGGGAGAGCGGGTCGGCCTCGTCAAGGTGAGGCTCTACCAGCCCTTTTCCGGGGAGCACTTCCTCCGGGCCTTGCCGGCCTCCGCCTCCAGAATCGCGGTCCTCGATCGGACCAAGACGCCGGGAGGTCTGGGTGAACCCCTCTACAGGGATGTCTGCACCCTGTTCCAGGAGCGCAGAGACCATCCCATTATGGTCGGAGGCAGGTATGGACTTGGAAGCAAAGATTTCACTCCAACCATGGTAAAGGCGGTCTTTGACAACCTCCGTTCATCCGCCCCCAAGAACCACTTCACGGTCGGCATTGCGGACGATGTCAGCCATACCTCCCTCGAACTCGGACCCGAAATAGATACCACCCCCAAGGGTACGGTGAGGTGTAAATTCTGGGGCCTTGGCGCCGACGGCACCGTGGGCGCAAACAAGAATGCCATAAAGATCATCGGAGAGAACACCGACATGTATGCCCAGGCATATTTTGCTTACGACGCCAAGAAGTCCGGCGGCATTACCATGTCCCATCTCAGGTTCTCGCCCGAGAGGATCCAATCGGCCTATCTCTTGACCCACATCGACTTCGTGGCGTGTCACAATCCCGCCTTTGTGGAACAGTACGACATCCTCGAAGGCATACGGGAAGGGGGCACCTTTCTCCTCAACTCCCCCTGGAGCCTGGAGGAGATGGAGACGAATCTTCCCAATCCCATGAAGCGAACCATCGCCCTCAAGAATCTCCGATTCTACAACATCGATGCCGTCAAGATCGCCTCGGAACTGGGACTGGGAGGCAGAATCAACATGATCATGCAGGCCGCCTTCTTCAAGATCGCCGATGTCATCCCCTTCGAAGAGGCCTTTGAGCTCATAAAGGATGCCATCAAAAAGACTTACGGCAAGAAGGGCGACGAGATCGTCCAGATGAATGTCAATGCCGTGGAAAAGGCGGTCGATGCCATTGAAACGATAGAGGTCCCTGAATCTTGGGCCAGGGCAGGACAGGAGGCTTACCTGGACGAAGGGGATGAGCCCGAGTTCGTCCGTGAGGTCATGAGACCCATGCTGGCCCAAAAGGGCGACAAGCTCCCTGTCAGCGCCTTCAGCCCGGACGGGATTTTCCCGACAGGCACCACCAAGTACGAAAAAAGGGGTATCGCCATCAATGTGCCCCAATGGATCCCGGAGAACTGCATACAGTGCAATCAGTGCTCCTTCGTGTGCCCCCACGCAGTCATCAGGCCGCTCCTTGCGAGCCCTGAAGACCTGCAGGGCGCGCCGGAAGGCTTCGTGACCGTTGAGGCCAAGGGAAAGGAGCTGAAGGGCCTGAAATACAGGATCCAGATCAGCCCCTTAGACTGCACCGGCTGCGGAAACTGCGCAGACATATGCCCTGCAAAGAAAAAGGCCCTGGTGATGAGACCTCTCCACACACGGGTAGGGGAAGAAGTTCCGAGCCATAAATTCTCTCTCCGGCTGCCACCGCGAGACGATTTGATGCCTCCCACGACCGTGAAGGGGAGCCAGTTTCGGCAACCTCTCTTTGAGTTCTCTGGGGCATGTGCCGGTTGCGGTGAAACCCCTTACATCAAGGTCATCACGCAACTCTTTGGCGACCGGATGCTCATTGCCAATGCGACCGGCTGTTCTTCGATTTACGGTGGATCCGCCCCGAGCTGCCCCTACACGGTGAACGAGGACGGCCATGGCCCGGCATGGGCAAATTCCCTCTTCGAAGATAACGCAGAGTACGGCTTCGGCATGGAACTCGGGGTGAGCCAGCGTCGGGGCAAGCTGGCGGACCTGGTTCAAGCGGCAATCGATTCAGAGATATCAGAGGACCTGAAGGACGCCATGACCCTGTGGCTGGAAAACATGGACGACGGTGAAAAATCCAAGAAATACGGTCGCGCCATTATTACCCTGATAGAGCAGGAGCTTTCAGGGAAAGACGGCCGGTTGAATGACCTGCTCTTGGAGATCTTGACCCGTAGTGATTACCTCACCAAGAAATCTATTTGGGTCATCGGCGGCGACGGGTGGGCCTACGATATCGGCTACGGTGGTCTTGACCATGTCATTGCCATGGGCCGGGACGTCAACATATTGGTCTTGGACACGGAAGTCTATTCCAATACCGGCGGCCAATCTTCAAAATCCACCCCTACGGGCGCCGTGGCCAAGTTTGCCGCCTCCGGGAAGCTCACCCGTAAGAAGGATCTTGGCCTTATGGCCGTGACCTACGGATATGTCTATGTCGCGTCGGTGGCCATGGGAGCCAACAAGAACCAATTCCTGAAGGCCATCATTGAGGCGGAATCCTATAAGGGTCCCTCCCTGATCATATCCTATGCCCCGTGCATAAACCACGGCATCAACATGAGCAAGAGCCAGGTAGAGGAGAAACGGGCCGTGGAGACGGGCTACTGGACCCTGTATCGCTATGATCCCAGACTCAAGGAGGAGGGCAAGAATCCTTTCATCCTGGACTCCAAGGAGCCCTCTTCTAATCTCAGGGAGTTCCTCATGGGCGAGGTCCGATACTCGAGCCTCACGAGGACCTTCCCGGAAAATGCTGACCTGCTCTTCCGGAAGGCGGAAGAGGAGGTCAAAGAGCGTTATGAAAGATACAAACGCCTTGCCGCCCAGGAGTAGCCGCTCAAGGGTTCTTGGCTGAATCCCGGTCAATGCCCTTGCAGGAAGCATCGGAACCCCTGCAAAGACATCTTTGGAGGGGTTTCGTCTTTTGGTGCTACGTAACGAAAGGTTTCCAGGATTTCTTTATCTTTAGATATATCCTATTCTATTAGTCTAATTTTTCTTGATTTTTCGTACTATTTGTTATATATATTCCGCTAATTAACTTAAGACACTGATCCCCCTTAAGAAAGGAGGTGAGCCTTTAGATATATTCTGGAAGGTAGAACCCTATTTATCTATGAGGTAAAAGCACTTTCAATGTTCTGGATTCCTAATTCCTTTGAAAGGAGGTGGATCTTATGAGCAATGGAAACGGAGGTCTTGACTGGTCGTCACTCTGGAGGAAGGAGGACTGGTGGTCCTGCTGGATCGGCTGGTTTATCCTGGTCATTGCCATCATCGGGCTGCACGAAGTCGCCGCAGGCAAGTGGGCTGTCGGCATCCTTCCCCACGGCCCAAAGATCGGCAAGAACTGGACGACCATCGGGGCCATCTTTCCTAAGGGTGGGGCCACGGTTTGGGCATTTCTGGTTCTTTTCATATTTAGCGGAATCCTGACCCTCATCGGCGGCGCCTTCATGAAGCTGGACCTGAAGCGGTATATCCCCGGGTATTTCATCATTTTCCTTTTTGCATACCTTTCCATGATCTTGGCCAATCAAAAATTCTTCAAGACCTGGGGCATAGCCTACGTAATCTTTGCTTTGGCATTCGGTCTGATCATCAGTAATATCTTCAAAGTGCCGCAGATATTGAGGGCCGCCGGCCAGACGGAGTTCTTCATCAAAATCGGCCTGGTGTGCATGGGTGCGGGGATCTTCTTCTCGGACGTCCTGAGGGGAGGGTTCATCGGGCTCATCCAGGCCCTCGTCGTAGCCACTTCAGTTTGGTTCATGACCTATTGGATATGCAGAAAATTCGGCGTTTCAGAGCGCTTCAGCAGCATCATCGCCACGGCCAATTCCATCTGCGGTGTCTCGGCGACTATTGCTGCGGGTGGTGCCATCCAGGGAGACAAGAAGGAAGTCAGCTACATGATCGCATGGGTCCTGGTCTGTGCCGTGGTCCTGATCATTGTCATGCCCCCCATTGCCAAGTGGCTGGATCTCCCCAATAACTGGGCCGGGGCCTGGGTAGGCGGTGTCATTGACAACACGGGGGCCGTGGTCGCGGCAGGCGGCATTATCGGGGGCGAGGCGGCTTACAAGGTCGCGGCCATGGTCAAGATGGCCCAGAACGTGTTGATCGGTATCGTGGCGTTCCTGCTCGCCCTGTGGTCGACACTGTCCCTCGATCGGATGGAAGGGGCAGAGAAACCCTCCTTTATGGAGATCTGGTACCGGTTCCCCAAGTTCGTGGTGGGCTTCCTCGTCGCTTCCCTCGTGGTGAGCTTTATTGTCGAGCCTGCCTCGGGCTACAAGGCGGCCAAGGCGATCGGCAGCGCCCTCAAGACTTATCGGAACTGGTTCTTTGCCCTGTGCTTCGTGAGCATCGGGCTGGAGACGAACTTCAAGGAACTGGTCTCCGTGGGCGGTGGCAGACCGGCAGCAGCTTACTGGATCTCCCAAACGGCCAATGCCATCTGGACCCTGTTTGTCACCTGGATCCTCTGGTCCGGGACATTCTTCACTCCGGTGATCCCAGCGGACTAGACCAGGAAGGATAAGCACTTGGAGGGTGCCCTCGGGGTAGGGCACCCTTCTCCCATTCCAAATACCCTTCATTCACAGCCTGGCCTCTAAGGCTGCCCTCCATCCCCTTGTCCGATGTTGACATTTCCTCAGAAGAATATTTATATTTCTCTCTGAGGCAGAAGCTGTGGAGGACAAATACGATATAATCTTGGCTTCAGAAGAGGCCTTTGCCAGGCGCGTTGCCCTGGGGGTCATCGTATCCACCCCCCAGAGCGTCTTTCACTACCTCATCCCCTTCATGTTTGTCATGGACTTCCTCAGGAGAAATGCCACCATAAAAAACTACACCAAGCACTTCATGTTCCCCAGGAAACTCGCGATTGACGCGGCCAGGGATATCTTCGGAGGTGAGGAGCGGACTCGCCGGCTCTCTGAGATCGGACCCCAAGTCGAGGCCTGGCTTGGAGAATTGAAGCTCCCCTCCCAGTCTATCCATGGCATACAGATGGAGATAATCTCTCTCCTCGTGGACCATTACGTGAGCTTGCTCAAGGCCCAGGGAGATACCATCCATGCGCTGATAAGGAATGCCTACGGAAGCAGGTACAGGTACCAAGACTTCTTGAATCGGTATCTATCCAAGGAAGAGGAGCTCGACCAGGCCATCCTTCACTACCTCGGCGATTCGGAGAAACTCCGGGAAAAGCTCGTGCTGGAAAGGAGGCAGATAAGAAGGTTGAGCGACAGACAGATCGACCGGATCTTTGGGGTCCCTTCCAGCTAGCGAGAAAAGGACTCTGCCATGCTTTCCCTGGATCAAAAGTACGAGCACATCCTCTCCCAGGAGCGCCGGTGGGCAAAAAGGGTCTCCCGGGCCGTCCTGACGCCCAGACCCATAGGTGTCTGGGAGGTCCTCATCCCCGTGCTCCTGGTCTTCAACCATGTGAGATGGAAGGGGGCCAGAGAAGTTTTTGAAAAGAACCTCCTCTTCACCAAGGAGCTGGCCCTTGACGCTGCCATGGCCTTGGCCAAGGGTGACAGGAAGAGGGATGAAGTCCTCACCGGTATCCGGGAAAAGACCTCCTCCCTCTTGGCCTCGGATAGCCAAGGCGTTTATTCTGAAACAATCCGTAACCGCCAACTTGAAGAAATTGAACTCCTCATCGACCACTATCGCAGTCTTCTAAGGACAGAGGGAAATGACTACACCTCCCTTTTGACTCGTGCCTATGGAGGCCTGGACCGCTACAGGGCCTTTCTTGAAAAGCTGAGAGCGGCAGAAAAGGCAGTAAACTTTGCAGCGATTGAGACCTTGGGAACCCGCGCGGATAGGAAAATGCTCTCTGATATAGAGAGATTCTCCCATCAGGCAAGAGAAGCGGTTGCCCGGGAAATATTCCGGGATGCCTGGTAGAAACTCATGTTGACCAGGGAAGAGCACGTCTTTGTCCATAAGAGGGCCTATCTACCAGAACACCTGCCTGATTATGTCTCTGGGATATCAGGAGAAGAACCCTTTATCCACAGGAACTGCCTGTGCTTTCTTGGAAAGGGGCACCTGACCTTCGTGGGTTTCCCCCTCAAAGAGGAAGGGGGCCCTGTATCCTCCCTGTATGAATCTGCCTGCGAGCGCTTCAGCCCAGAAACGGTCTCCGTTATCGCGCCCGAGATTTGGCTCGACTCCAGCTCCATTGAACGCCAACCACCAGACTCCTACTACAGATTGGATCTCCCCTTAGGCGCCCTCGAACCTGATCTGGCCTACATGGTTCGCCGGGCAGGGCGCGAGCTTCAAGTGATCCAAGGGACCTTCGGAAGAGACCACAGGAGGCTCATAAGGGAATTCCTCAAGGACCGCGCCCTTTCTGCCGCCCAGCACAATCTGTTCAAGCGCATCCCCAACTACCTGAAAAAATCCAGCACTTCTCACCTCCTGGAGGCCCGGAGGGGAAAGGACCTCGTTGCCTTCACCATACTGGACACGGGTTCGGCCGACTTTGGGTTCTACCTCTTCAATCTCAGATCGGGAAGAGATCCTGTCCCCGGTGCTTCGGACCTCCTTTTCTACGAGATGGCCGGAATAGCCCAATCCCTCGGAAAGAAGGCCCTCAATCTCGGGCTCGGGATCAATGAAGGGATCAGGCGGTTCAAAGAAAAATGGGGCGGGCATGCCTTTCTTCCCTATGCCAGTGCCATCCTCACCAGGAAACCCCCCGAACTGGCCGATCTTGCCCATAAGCTCTAGCACGTGCGTGACGGGCCCTTCTTTGATACGCGATTCGCAAAGAGCACAAAAACAGAGTTGGTTAGCCCCTTGAGGGCTCCTGTTATTGTGGCGCTTCGGCCATAACCTGTCCAGGCCCTAGTCCCCATCATGCAGGCCCACGCTCGGCAGGGGGCTTTTCTTCAACCTCTCCAATTCTTCCCTGCAGGTCAAGTCATAGCTTATGGGTGTGATGGTTATCATGTCTCTCTTAAGGGCCGCGGTATCGGCATCCCTGGCCTCGTCCTCCGAGGGGGTCTCTCCTGACAACCAATAATAGACATTCCCCCTCGGGTCTACACGGCGCTCAAACCTCTCTCGGAACCTTCCCACCCCCTGCCTTGTGATGGAGACACCCGCAATTCTCTCCGGAGGCAATGCCGGGATATTGACGTTGAGGGCAGTCCCGTGCCTCAATCCCTGCCGTTGCATAAACCCTATGATCTCACGGCTAAAGCATGCGGCAAAGTCGAAGTCCGGTTCCTTTCGGGTGTTGAGTGAGATTGCCGCAGATCTGATCCCGAAAAAGGCCCCTTCTGTCGCCGCAGAGACGGTGCCGGAGTAGAGGACATTGACACCCACATTTGCCCCCAGATTGATGCCGGAAAGGACGACGTCCGGGGGCGTGTCGAGGATCTCCTGGACGGCAATTTTTACGCAGTCTGCCGGTGTACCAGATACCCCATATCCGTAGAACGCGCCGTTCCTCCTGATCTCCCTCACCCTGAGGGGGGACGCCAGGGTTATGGCGTGACCGACCGCACTCATTTCCACTTCAGGCGCCACTATCCGGACCTCAAAATCATCCCTCAGCTCCCTGTAAAGGGCCCACAGCCCGGGGGCATAGATGCCGTCATCGTTGGTCAATAAGATCCTCATATTTCACCTCTCCTACCCACTTCAGCTCCTGCCGGCTGGTCAAGACCCTACCGGTCGAACCAGATAATAGGACAAAGCCTCCCGTGGGTAAAGGACAATCATATCCAGAGGTCGGTAATCGTGCTCCGTGCTCAAGGAGGCAAAGGCCGGTGCCACCGGCCTATTTTGATTGCTTCTTTAGGTAATTTATTATATAAATATAACGTCAGTCTTGTCCAAAAACGAAGAGCGGATATAACCTAAACGCAATAATGCCGTGTATCACAGGAGATTATCACTTTAGCAATCAAATCCCAATATATGATGTGTGACGGTAGTCTATATCTTGGAAAAGAAGGCCTATAAAGACATCCATCATAAAGAACTCGACACCATCCTCAGATTCAGCGCTCTCATCAATTCCTCCCTCAATCTGGAGCAGGTCTTGGACAACGCAATGAAGTACGCAGAGGAATTCATGGAGGCAGAGGCGAGTTCCGTCTATGAACTGGACGAGAAAAACAACGAGCTTTTCATCCGGCTTGCAAGGGGCGATAGAAAGGAAAAGATCAAGGGAATCCGGCTCGGGTTGGGAGAAGGGGTGGCTGGTTGGGTGGTGAAGAACGCACAACCCCTCGCCATCCAGGACGTGCGCAAAGATGGCAGGTTTAGCGACAAGTTCGACAGGATCACAGGTTTCCGAACCAAGTCCATGATTTGTGTACCCCTTCTCCTGCGTGGCAAACCGATCGGGGCCCTCCAGGTCTTGAACAAGAAATCCAAAAGGCCCTTCAATCAGGCTGATCTCGAGCTGCTCAACAGTATGTCACAGCAGATCTCCATCGCCATGGAAAATGCCAGGCTCTACCAGAGACTTCAGGAGAAGTATACCAACACCACCAGGGAACTGAGAATAACCCAGAGGAAGTTGATTCGCACGGAGAGGCTTGCAGCAATGGTCCACCTTGTTCAAGGCGTGGCCCATGAAATCAGGAATCCCATCATGACCATCGGTGGGTTCGCCTACAGGATAAAGAAGGAGCTGAACCACAATTACAGGCTCCAGAAGTACGTTGACATTATACTCGATGAGTCGGCCCGACTCGAGAAATTGGTCAGGGAAGTCAAGGAGTTTACGGATGTCCAAACTGCCACTCTCAGTCTTGAAAACATCGAGCCCGTAGTCCGTGAGGCCTTGAAGATCTTCAAGCCCTTGGCAAGAACTCGAAATGTAAAGGTCTCCTTCAGGGCTGCCAAGAAGATCCCCCTGATCAACATGGACCCATCACAGATCGAGATCGCCCTGAGCAACATCATTGAAAACGCCCTGGAGGCCATGCCGGACGGAGGCCTTCTCACCCTGAGGATATCCAAGGACACGGAACACGTGATTATCACGGTCCAGGACAGCGGATGTGGTATCTCAAGCGACAAGCTCGATGCCGTCTACGATCCGTTCGTTACTTCAAAGCCCCGCGGAGCTGGTCTGGGCCTTACCATGGTTCATCAAATCATATTGAACCACGGCGGAGAAATATCCATCGAAAGCGAACTAAAGAAGGGGACGCTTGTCACCCTCAAATTCCCTTTGCCCGGTTCCGCGAATTCAGGCCCCTGAGGCCTTCGCGTGACCTGTTCAACCCTTGAGGAGACCCCATGAAGAAGAAAGATAACAGGGCATGGTGGTGGATCGGCCTTTTCATTGTAGCTGCACTGGCCACAGTGGTGGGCTACTTCCTGGGTCTGCAAAGAGCTCACAAGGAGGCTGAGCCCCCGGTCATCTCTGTGCCCGAGGAAACCCCCCGGGAACCCCGCCCCGAGGAGGATGCCACGGCCAAGCAAGAAGAGCTTCCGGCGGTCGTGGAACCGGAAGTCAACCAAAGGGATAGCGAGCCCCCAGAGCTTTTCAAGGACTGCAAAGAGGCCAGGGATGAGATATTGGAGTTCTTTCGCTACCTGGATGGACAAGTCTATGTCAAGCGATTGAACTCCAATACCAACACCTATGACACCTTCAAAGAGCTCATAGGAACCCTTTCAGCAAACCCACCGGTTCCAGCGGGAGAAGGCATCGACACCCGGTTGATCACGAAGAACATCTTTCACTTCTTTCGCATACTCGACAGGAAGGACCTTCGCCTGATTAGACAAGTCATTGAGAAGGAAAAAGATTCCCTGGAAATCAACATGGCCCTTTTCTACGTCTGGCTCGCAGGCAGGGGCAGCAGTCCCTGCACCGACCGGGAAGCGATCAGGCCCTCCTTCGACACCCTCTATCGCTACGCCGGTTTCTTCCTCAATACTATCGGTGGCCGGGCATATCTTTTCAGGCGGGCGACCAAGTTCCGGCTTTTGGTCAGTTTTTACTCCCTCTTGATCATCCATGAAGCGGACAAGCAGGGGACAAATACCTTGGGTATAGACATATTCCCCCTCCTGGAACCCCTTGGAGATGAGATAAGTCTGTACCCTGATCTCTATTTCAAGGATCAATACCTGGAGAAGCTGGACGAGATCTCCAGGTATTATTTACTTAGGAGATAAGGGAACTCGAGCCCTTTTTGGGGAAACAAAGGCATGGAAATAGAATCCTTCGGCACCAGCGACAGGGGACTCGTCAGAGAGACCAATGAGGATAACTTCATGGTGGATGAGCAAGAGGGCCTGTTCCTGGTCGCGGACGGACTCGGAGGCCTGCCCAAAGGGGATGTGGCAAGCAGTCGCGCTATCGCGATAATCCAAGATTTCGTTGCAAGATCACGAAGAGAGGATGTCCACTGGCCGTGCGCACCTTGCGAAGGACTCTCTGATGAGGAGAACCGATTCCTGGCCGCCATCCAGCTGGCGAACAGGGAGATCTTTACCTATTTCCAAGGGGACGTGAAGAATCCTATCGGTATGGGAACGACGCTGACCGGAATGCTTCTCGACAGGGATGAGGTGGTGATTGCCAATGTAGGGGACAGCAGGGCCTATCAAATAAGAGATGAAACCCTGGTCCAGCTCACCGAGGACCACTCCCTCGTTATGGAGGAGGTCAAGAAGGGCCACTTGCCTGTTGAAGAGGCCAGATGCCATCCGCAAAGACACGTCCTGACCCAGGCCCTCGGGATAGCCGAAAACATCTCCATTGACATAACCACCTGCCCCGTAAGATCCGGGGATCTCTACCTCCTATGCTCCGATGGTCTTACGGATCTGGTAACCGATGAGGAAATAAGGACACTCCTCCTGGGAGGGCGCAATAGGGCATTGCCTTCCCTGGGAGAGAATCTGATTGGAGCCGCACATGAGAAGGGCGGACTGGACAATGTCACGGTAGTGCTCGTAAGATTGATGGCTTCGTAAAAAGTCAAAAAGTACTCATTTCTGTCATTCCTGCGAAAGCAGGAATCCAGTAATTTCAGAGGCTTCTGGATGCTGGATCAAGTCCAGCCTGACGGTTTTGAGACTTTTTACGAGTTCATCAAGATTCAACGATTAACCCAAGGGCACCGGATCAAGGAGCCTTCATCAAATGCCTTCTTTGAGGATACAACCTGACAAAGGAGATCCCTTTACCTACGAAATAAGAAAGGATGTCCTATCCATTGGCCGCTCCATGGGCAATGACGTTCTCCTTCCCGACTCCGCCGTCTCCAGGAAACACGCCCAATTGAAAAAGACCCGCGAGGGTTATCTCCTGATCGACATGGGAAGTCAGAACGGCACCTTTGTGAATGGAACCCTCGTCTCACGGCGCCTTTTGAGACCGGCCGATCTTATATTGATCGGGTCTTACAAGCTCACCTTCCTTGAAGAGTCCCAGAAGCCATCAGACCTCTTGAAGAAACCGGAACCGCTCTTCCATGAGACATTGGATCAGCGGGAGGAAGAAGTTCTCCAGAATGTGGGCCCCGGGAGCGAATCTGAGCCGGACCAGAGACTGCTTGTATCCGTGAAGGCCGAAGAGGCGGCCCTGAAAAGAGACATCGATAAAGCAGGGATCTCTGAATTCAAGGACCTAGAAAAGAGCAACAAGATACTCTTCGTCCTCTACCAGATAAGCAGGCAACTCAATACCGCCCAGGATTTCGACACCCTGCTCAATACCATCATGGACTCCATATTCCAGGTCATTGATGCAGACCACGGCTTCGTCGCCCTCCTGGGCGACAGGCCGGGTGAGCTCGTACCCAAGGTCGTCAAATACCGAAACCAGAGTGACGGCCTCGGTCAAGAACTGCGGATTAGCCGGACCATAATCGACAAAGTGGTAAAGGAGAAGGTCTCTGTTCTCACTTCAAATGCCATGGAAGACCGTCGTTTTGAGGGTGCAGAGAGCGTTCTCATGCAAAATATCCGCTCTGTTATGTCTGTGCCCCTCTGGCGCAAGGACGACATCATAGGAATCATCCAAGTGGACAGCTTCAGGTTGAGCAACAAATTTACAAAGGCCGATCTTGACCTGCTCACGACCATCAGCAGTCAAATGGCCATGGTCATTGAACAGGCCAACCTCAACGAGAAGATCCGGCGCGAGCGGGAAGTGAGAAATCGCCTTGAACGATTTCACTCCCCGGAGGTGGTGGATCTCATTATCCACAGCGATGGCGGAAGTGAGGAGGCCCTTCTCGCACCAAAAGAAAAAAAGGCCACTATCCTCTTCACCGACATTGTGAACTTCACCCCAATTGCGGAAAGGTTTCCGCCCGCCGATGTCAGCGACTTGCTAAACAAGCACTTCACCCAGATGACCGACATCATCTTCAAATATGACGGGACCCTGGACAAGTACATCGGCGATGCCATAATGGCCGTCTTCGGTGCGCCGATTGAGAGGGAAGACGATGCGGAAAAGGCCGTCATGGCAGCCCTCGACATGAGAAGGGCCCTTGTGGAGATGATGGATGACATGGAGGAGGCAAGGAGGTTTGACATGAGGCTCGGGATCAACTCGGGCCGTGTCGTGGCCGGTAATCTGGGATCCCCAAAGAGAATGGACTACACGGTTATCGGAGACGTGGTCAATACGGCAGCGAGAATCGAGTCCATTGCCCAACCGAACCAGATCCTCATCGGCGAACCTACCTACAAACTGGTCCAAGGCAAATTCAATATACGGGAAGCAGGGAAAAGGACGGTCAAGGGTAAGAGGGAGGCCATCCGGGTCTACGAAGTCCTTGATTAAGGAACCGACCTTGTTGCCTCCCTTTGCTGTTCGTTCCCTCGTCTTGGGGCTCCTGTCTATCGGATTCGATCTATGATCTTCCTGTAGGCCTTCGTGACTTCCAGGGCGTTTTCACTCACCAGTTTGTCCAGGCGCCCCCTGTCACCCAGGTCCATCAGGGAAGTGTCCATGGGTATCTCACCCAAAAGGGCCACGTTCATGTGTCTTGAAAGCTTCGCGCCGCCCCCGCTCCCGAAGAGGTTGATCGGCTTGTTGCAGTGGGGGCATTTGAATGCGCTCATGTTCTCGACCACACCGAGAATTTTCATGTTTACCTGGCGGCAGAATGTGATGGACTTCCTCACGTCGGCCAGGGATATCTCTTGCGGTGTTGTCACGATGAGGGCCTCTGCATCGGGTATGGTCTGGGCAATGGTGAGCGGTTCGTCTCCTGTCCCAGGTGGCGAATCGATAACGAGGTAATCCAGCCCACCCCACTCTATATCGGATATGAACTGCCTGATGGCACTGATCTTGAGGGGCCCTCTCCATATGATCGCCGCATCCCGGTCACCCAATACCATTTCTATGGAGACGACCTCGAGATTGTCGGAGAACCGGTATGGCTTAACGACCCCCTTCTGGGGGATTTCGAGCCACCCACTGATATTCAAGAGATGAGGGATGGTCGGCCCGTGGAGGTCCACGTCCAGCAGGCCCACCCTGTGTCCTTCCTTGCTCAGGTAGAGGGCGGTGTAAGCTGCAACAGTACTCTTCCCCACCCCTCCTTTGCCACTCATCACCAAGACTGGAATTCCGATATAAGGATTAAGAAAAAGTGAATTTTTTTCAAAAAAATTGCATCTCTGTGATTTTCCTTTGCTTTTTCATGTTGCCACGAGAAGGGGTCTGAGAACGCAC
>JAFDHO010000245.1 GCA_019308745.1 Deltaproteobacteria bacterium | reverse complement strand
GTCACTCCAGAAAAGGCATCATCACCCGTTCTCCGTATCTGAGGAGGCATTTCAAAAGGCTAAAGTGTTATGAGTGGCAGTATTGTGCGCACCTCTCAGGGAGGAGTTGAGGATTGTACTTTCCCGGCATCCCGCTATTGTTCCAGTCCATAGTAAATGGCCTTCTAATGGGTGGCGTATACAGCCTTGTGGCTGTTGGCCTCACCCTCATTTTCGGAGTCATGAAAATCATCAATTTCGCCCACGGTTCTTTCATGATGCTGGGCATGTTTGCCACTTATTGGCTGTATGTACTGGTAGGCATTGATCCTTATCTCTCGCTTCTTCTCACCATCCCTATCCTCTTTGTCTTCGGACTTCTAGTTGAGCGCTTTCTTGTCGCTCGAGTGATGGATGCGCCGGCGCAAAACCAGCTTCTTCTAACCCTCGGCATATCTTTAGTGATCGAGAATCTGGCCCTTCTTCTTTGGAGCCCCAATTTTAGGACACTGGATGTTCCGTATGCCAGACATGTTGCTACTGTGGGGATGGTGATCATTAGCCTTCCAAAAGTCATAGCATTCTTTCTTGCTTTGCTACTTACAATTTCCCTGTACTATTTCCTGAAGAAGACAGACTTGGGAAAGGCTATTCGTGCAGCATCAGAAGAAAAGGAAGGCGCCTTAACCGTGGGGATCAATTTAAGACGTATTTACTATGTGGCTTTCGGAATCGGAACTGCGTGCGTAGGTGCCGCTGGCACGGTTGCTGCACCTTTCTTCTACGTGACTCCTCACGTGGGTGGAGTTTTCGTAATCATCGCTTTTGTAGTCGTGGTCTTGGGAGGTATGGGTAGCTTTATTGGCGCCCTGGCAGGCGGACTTATTGTGGGACTGGCAGAGTCCATAGGGGCGGCCTTTATCCCGGGTCAGCTAAAGCAATTCACCATATACTCCATTTTTGTCCTTGTCTTGCTTTTCAAGCCGGAAGGGCTTTTTGGGAAGCCGAGTGAGTAATTCAACAGCCAAGATTTTGCTATTCATGTTGTTGGGGGGGTGTCTCATTTCTCTGCCCGTTTTCCTGCCGGACTACTATATCCACCTCGCCGCGATGATCTTGTTTTTCGGATATCTGGGTATGAGCTGGGACATCTTGGGGGGATATGCTGGGCAGTTTTCGTTTGGCCATGCAGCTTTTTTCGGTTTGGGAGCATTCACTTCCAGTCTCTTACAGATCCATCTAGGGGTTAATCCTTGGGCAGGCATGTTCTTGGCCGGCGTAGCGGGTTTGATTCTGGGACTGTTCATTGGTTACCTGTGCTTTCGATATGGGATTCATGGGCCTTATTTTGCACTTACCATGCTGGCTTTTGCAGAAATGCTCAGGCTCGTGGCAGGACAGTGGATGAGCTCAAGGTATCCTTTGGGTATCAATATTCCACTGAAAGGAAATTCTCTCCTATATTTTCAATTCATCAGTAAAGCTCCCTATTATTATATCATTCTAGGAATGACCGCTGCTGCTTTCTGCCTCATCCACATAATGGAAAACCGGCGAGTAGGCCTTTATTTCAAAGGAGTCAGGGAGAATGAGAGTGCAGCTGAAAGCCTTGGGGTCAATGCATTTAGATATAAGCTTGTTGCAATGGCTTTCAGCTCTTTCATGACTGCCATGGGTGGCACCTTCTATGCCCAATATTATCTGACCCTGGACGAGGAAGCAGGTTTCGGGGTAGCGGTGTCCATAGAGATACTGCTGGGACCTATTGTCGGAGGCTCTGGAACGCTGTTCGGCCCTCTTCTGGGGGCAGGCATACTGGAGTTCCTCTCCGAAACAACGAGGAACCTTCTTGGCGCATACAGCGGGGTGCACCTAATGGTTTATGGAGCTATCCTGGTCATTGTGATCATTTATCTTCCCAGTGGGATTCTGGGGGGATTGCAAAGGGCCTTTCGGGGCGTTTTCGAAAGAGGGTAAGAGAGAGTTTTTATGACCATTTTGGAAGTTAAGGGGCTTACCAAGGCCTTCGGGGGGCTCGTCGCAGTCAATGACCTCACCTTTGAGATGGAGAAGGGCGAGATTCTGGGTATTATCGGGCCAAACGGGGCCGGTAAGACAACGCTGTTTAACCTCGTGACAGGTTTCTGTCGCCCTGACAAAGGGGCCGTCTTTTTTAATGGCGAAGACATCACAGGCCTTCGGCCCCATGAAGTTTGCAAACGAGGTCTTGCCCGGACGTTCCAAATTACGCAGGCCTTTCCGAATCTGACGGTGCTGGATAATGTAAGAATAGGGGCTTACAGCCATATGACTTCCGGCAAGGAGGCGACAGCAGAGGCCTTGCGGATACTGGAGTTCGTAGGGCTGTGGGAGAAAAGCAATGAACTTGCTTCTGTCCTGCCCATAGGGCACAGGAAGACCCTCGAACTTGCAAGGGCAATGGCTACTCGTCCCGAGCTTATTCTGTTAGATGAAGTGGTTGCAGGTCTGAATTCCAAGGAAGCAAATGCTATGATTGAAAACATAAGGGTGATCCAAAAACAGGGCGTAAGCGTATTGCTAATCGAACACGTTATGAAAGCCATTATGTCCCTTTCTGACAGAATCGTGGTGCTCCATTATGGAGAGAAAATCGCCGAAGGGAAGCCCGAGGAAATCTCCGTGAATGAAAAGGTTATCGAGGCATATCTGGGAGAGGAATACGTTTATGCTAAGAGCCAGTAGAATCGATGTACATTATGGAGATGCACAGGTCCTTTTCGGCGTGGGTTTAGAGGTGAAAGGGCAAGAAATTGCAACTATTGTGGGAGCAAATGGTGCAGGCAAATCGACACTTTTGAAGACCCTCGGAGGGATTCTTAGGCCAACAGCAGGAGAGGTGTGGTTTCTTGGAGAACGAATAGATCAACTTCCTTCGCACAAGATAGTTGATAGGGGTTTGGTGCGCATTCCCGAAGGGAGAAAGGTTTTCCCTTCCATGTCTGTCATAGAAAATCTCGAACTCGGCTCGTATCTTCCCAAGGCAAAGGCAAAGCGCACTGAAAACCTGGAGAAGGTCTTTGAATTATTCCCCGTGCTTAAGTTGCGTCTGGTACAATCTGCTGGAACACTCTCCGGGGGAGAACAACAGATGTTGGCTATCGGAAGGGGGCTAATGTCTTTGCCCCGGCTCTTGATGCTGGATGAGCCTTCATTAGGCTTGGCTCCTATCCTTGTAAAGCAAATATTTGCTACGATTCGAGAGATCAATCGGCAGGGGACGACTGTTCTTTTGGTTGAACAGAATGTTTTTAATGCCCTGGATATGGCCTCTGAGGGGTACATCTTAGAAAATGGCAGAATAGTTCTTCAGGGCAAAGCGAAGTCTTTGCTGAATAATGATCACATAAAGGAGGCTTACCTTGGGCTGTGAACCTCACCTTGGAGGAGCTCAGGGGGACATTTGCCTGAGAAGTTGGCTGAAAACCGCAAACCTCTAACCTAAGAAAGGAGGATTAGAATGGGTGCTAAGGGAAAAAAGAGGGACAGAGATGGGATGAGCCGGCGAACTTTTTTAAAGGCTGCTGGCCTTGCAGGGATAGCTGGTGCCACGATTGGTTTTCCAGCAGTTCTTCGCGGCGCTCAGCCTGAGGACATTTTAGTCGGTTCTCTGCATCCAACGACCGGCCCAATGGCCTATGACGGCCAGTCGGTTGCCAGTGGTTTTCAACTGGCCATTGATCGGAAGAACGCTGCCGGTGGAATCAAGTCGCTGGGGGGGGCCAAGATAAAAGTCCTTCTGAAGGACACTCAATCAAAGCCCAAAGTGGGAGAGTCGGCTGCCGAGAAACTAATTCGAGATGGCTGTGTGGCGCTGGCCGGTGATTATAATAGCCCCGTGACCATGGTGACAACGCAGGTCGCTGAGCGACACGGAATTCCTCATGTTATTACTATTTCCGTGGCTGATGAGATCTTACAGAGAGGGTTCAAATATTGCTTTCGGGTGCAGCCGGATTCGACAAACATGGCCGAATTGACCTGTAGATACGTCCGCAGTCTTGCAGAGATGTCTGGCCTTGATCTAAGAACAATTGCCCACCTGCACATAATTGGCTTCGGTGCTTCCATTTCGAACAAGGTTAAGAAACTTTCCAGCAAGTATGGGTTTGAGGTCATTGGTGCTGTTTCTTATGGCTATGGGGTTTCGGACCTTACCACGGAGGTTTCAAAAGTAAGGGGCATGAATGCTGACGTGATTTTTGACACGGGCTACCTGTCGGACGGTATCTTGAAAATCCGGACATATAGAAACCTCAAGGTAGAACCAAAAGGAGGGATTGTTGGCTGTGCTAATGGAGCCTTCAGTAACGCGGCCGCTGTGAAGGAACTTGGAGGAATGATGAATTACATCCTGGATGGGAATTATTATTACAATCCCCGCAGTCCTCTCACCCCAAAGGTCCTGTCAAATTACAAGAAAAGCTTTCCCCGCATTCGTTTTCAATCGCACTCCGCACAAGCGTATGATGCTGGCTTGGTGCTGATTGATGCCCTGGAAAGGGCGGGGAGCAGGGACCCAAAGAAGATCAGAGACGCCATTGCCGGCTGCTCGGTAAAGGACCATATAACCCCGGGAGGACCTATCGAATTTGATAGCACGGGGCAGAACAAGAACGCCATGATCACTCTCCAGCAAGTTCAGAATCAAGAAATAAAAGTCGTGTTGCCACGGGAATACTCAGACGCTGAGCCCCGGTATCCCTATCCGCCATGGAACAAAAGGTCTTAAGGGCCTGTAAGCTTGGGGGGAGAAACAAGCAGCTTCCTCCCCCCTCTTTATGATTTGGGCTCCTCACAGGAATTGGTGGGTGACGCGTGTGTTGCCAACTCAATAACCATTGAAAATCATTAGCATTGAAGCCTATAGTCGGGTTGGGATATCTTTTCTTCGATTCCGAGCTTCCCAGGCTGGCCTTTTTTATGACCTGACGCCCAAATCACAACAAAAGACAGTGGTAACATTTTAGCCTTTTGAAATGCCTCCTCAGATAGGGAGAACGGGTGATGATGCCTTTTCTGGAGTGACTGGCGGGAGGGCGCCGTCTTTTCGCGACTTGTCAGTGGGGGAAACCCCTG
>JAFDHO010000244.1 GCA_019308745.1 Deltaproteobacteria bacterium | reverse complement strand
ACCCCAGGCCTCAACTCCCTCAACCTCGGAATCAACCGATCACCCCTCCCATCAGGCAAAAATACATCCAACATAACCAAGTCAAACCCACGCCACCCCATGACCTCCAACGCCGCCCCACAACTACCCACAGCGTGAACCTCATGACCAAGTCTGACAATGGTCCCCTCTATCGACGAGGCAGAAGCACTGTTGTTGTCAACAATCAAACGCTGGCAACAAAAAAGGCACAACCACGAGATCCCTCGTCAGAGATCTGTTGGTTGTGCCTTCGACTTACAGGCCAAGAGCCTGCACGACAAGGCGACCCACCCCAAAGTGTGGGCCTGCGGTATCTTATTGTCCTGTCAGCACCTCGGCCCCGAGGGAAGATTCAGATCCTTCACTTCTGAACCCGGGGTATTCCAGAAAAACGCACCGCCCTGGAATGTCTGATCTCAAAGGGGACCGGCTCCCTGTCAAAACCACATCTGCGGGCTGCATTTTCCACAAATAGAGCAAATTGCATGCCAAATCAGGTCGGCAAACCAAAACCTCTCCATTGCAACCGGTCGATCCCTGGAACAAGACCCGCCTTCACTCACCCTGGTTCCTCAAAACCTCCTCCAATTCCTCTCGGAGCTTGCCCAACTCCTTGGACCTGAAAGAGCTCTTTGTCTTCCTCAATACACCAACGGCGTGAACCAGCGCTCGCGTCAATTCCTCCAACCTGGGACAACTGAACAGATGGCATACCTGCCGCCCGGATTTCACCACAGAGACCGATTCCACCAGATAGACAAGATCCAAAAGAACCCCGCTAAGGTTGACCACCGTAAGCTTCAGAAAAGTATCAAGAGACAGGGGAAACCCATCCTCCTTTCCAACATCCAACACGTCCCGAATCCTCACCAGATTCCTGTCCCAATCCCTCAACCGATCCCTCAACCCCATCACCGACCGGTACACCCGGAACCTGTCAATCCCGACCCTAACATGCCGCCTCAACTCGCCGGACTCAACCGGCTTGACCAAATAGGCCACCACCGGAAGATGGATCGACTGGACCGCCGAACTGAACGACGGATGGCCAGTCACCAAAATGACCGAGATTCCCTCCACGGCCCGGCAAAGACTTCTGATAAATTCCAGCTCAAGACGTCCAAAAACCCTACCAACACAATCACACCTATGACCGTCCAGACCTAACAGCTCAGCCGCAAAACGCAAAAAAACCTCGTCATCGTCAACAATCAGAATCCGAGAAGAACAGGCCGCCTCCAAGATGCCCCCCCCCAGTGGTGTCGTGAGGACCAGCCCTGGCTCTCGTCTTGTGCGTTTCCTGCGGTATCCCTGCTCATAGCTTCCACCAGCGTTTTTTCCCGTGTAGTGTTGCTGGCATGAGGGGTATGAAACGGCCCCGAAAAAGACAAGAAGGAACTACGAAAACTATACCGTACGCTCGGTACATTTCAAGCTCAAAAACAAGAGCATACATCACATTCCAAGCAAGATACGCAGAGATTCCAGACAGTCCTTGAGATCCTTCTCGTCCTTGCTCACCTTCGCCATCATGATAGCCCCCTCAATCAGAGCGACAATATGCTTTGCCAGAACCGTAGGGGAAATCGCCTGGCTAAGTTCACCCGCCGCCATGGCCTCGGCCAGAACGTTGGCCAATCTGGCTGTCCATTCAAGAAAAACCTCCTTCACCATCTCGCAAAACCTGGGATTCCTGTCGCTCATCTCAAGTGCCATGTTACCAAACAAGCACCCACCGGCAAAATTCCTTTGGCGATGCTCATAGAAGGTGGCTTCAAGAAGGTTACGGACTTTTTCGAAGGGCCTCTCCCCCTTGAGATTTTGGCACAAAAAAAGGAAGAATCGCTCTCTCTCCTCCTCCAAGACAGTCAGGCCCAACTCTTCTTTGCTGGAGAAGTGAAAATACAGGTTCCCCTTTTTCACGCCCGTCGCACGAACAATATCGCCAATGCTCATGCTGGCAAAGCCCTTGCTGAGCATCAGCGAACTCGCCGCTTCCAGCACCCTGGCCCGGGTCTCTTCTCCTCTCCCTCTACCGCCCATGTCGTTCCTTTACTACAGTGACTGGAACACCATGATCGATATGATCGAAGGCATCACATCCGGCCCGATAGAACCGGACACCAAAGGCAACCTCTGACCTGGATCTCCCGTCTGAAACGGATAAATCAACACGCCGTTCACGGATCTAATACCGGTGGAGAAAAACACTATATTATCTGCCAGTTAGCCCTTGTTTGTCAACATCTCTCGGAGCTTTCACGTCAACGAGCCAGCAATGGCAATCTCCTTTCATTTCACCCTCCCAGCACCAGAGAAGCGCCACCGGCAGTTTCCATCCCCTGTATCCACAAACCCCATCCTTTCCCAAAAGCCCCTTGCCGTGCCTCTCACTCTGTCGGCGATTACCTCTTGGGCTTCTCCTTTGGATAGATCGGTCACCTTTCTCGCCACTCCCTGCCTTTCGAAGCGTGGAAAGATACTGATACTCCTGATAATAATCCTTGCCTAAGCTCTCTTTATCCTTGTCTTCCCGACCCGTGCGGGCCCCAGATCGATGTTTATACAGAAGTAACTCGAATCCGTTTTTCTAACGCTTTCTGTCGTAATAGTGAGCCCTTCGCCCCCTCGACTTACTTGGAGAGCCGCCTTATTACTACCTGAAGTCTCCATGGCAAGAGTCACCCAAAGGCTTCGACGGTGATCGGAAATACCTACTTGAATGTCGTCACCTCCTGAAGACCCGTATAAGCCTTGCAAAAGGCCCTGTCGTGCTTTCATGCTTACGGGTCCGCTTTGAAGGCTCCTCTCGGTGACTCCTGCGCAGAACCACGCTCTGGGTAATGAGGTATTTCAACTTGTCGAAATAAAAGGGTTTGCTTATATACCCATCGCAACCTTCGGCCAGAGCCTTGGCTGTACTTTCGGCTGAAGGATACCCCGTAATCATCAGAATGGCGGTTTCAGGGCTTATATCCCTTACCCTCTTCACCACTTCGATTCCGTCAGGACCGGGCATCTCCAGGTCGGTCAGAACAACGTCAAACCGCTTTGCCATGACCATTTCAAGGCCTTGGGGCCAGTTACACGCCACCAACACCTCGGACCCGTGGCTCCTGAGGAACCTCCCAAGAGTCTCTCTGATCTGAGGATCATCGTCGATAACAAGAACCCGCCACGCCGGCACGAAATCGTTCTCCTTCTATCTGTTCAGTATTCATGGCTGGCGTGAGACCGTCTTTGAAAAACCAGCCGCTGAACCCTGCTTGCAGCAACCGCTGTGGTCTGCCTGGCACGGATGTTTTTACGTGTCGAATGCTTCCCGGAGCTTCCGTGCCAACTCCGCCAGACAGAAAGGCTTTTCAAGGAGAGAACCTCCCAGACCAGCCGCTTCATCGATCGCAATGGTCCCACCTGGATATCCCGAGAGAAAAAGCGTCTTGATGTCCGGAAGCCGGCTTCTCACCTTTCTGGCCAATTGCACACCTCCCATGCCGGGCATCACCACGTCGCTCACAAGGATGTCGATATCCACGCCACTCATCTCCTCCACCACATGCAGCGCTTCCCATCCGTTTCCGGCCTCGAGCACCCTATAGCCGAGCGAACGAAGCATCCTGGCAACGAGCCTTCGTACCGAGGGTTCGTCCTCAACCAGAAGGACGGTCTCCTTCCCAGCCGGCACGTCTTCCTCATCATCCCGTGTGGCAAGAGGTCCAGCCTCTTTCTCGACCTTGGGCAGGTACACCCTGAAGGTCGTTCCCTTCCCCGGTTCGCTGTAGACCCAGATGTTCCCCCCGAGCGCTTTAACGATCCCGTAACACGTGGCAAGACCCAAGCCGGTCCCTTTCCCCTGTTCCTTGGTGGTGAAAAAGGGTTCGAAAATAGAGGCCTTTGTCTCCTCGGACATGCCGTGTCCCGTGTCGGTGACAGCCATCATGACATAAGACCCTGGTGTAACTCCGACGTGCCGGGCCGCATAGTTTTGATCGAGGACCACGTCGGCCGTTTGGAAGATCAGCTTTCCACCATCTGGCATGGCATCACGGGCGTTCACGGCTAGATTGAATATTACTTGCTCGATCTGGCCGGGATCGGCCTCGACCCTTCCAAGGCCGTCCGCTGGCAGGGTCACCAGCTCGATCTGCTCCCCAATTAGCCGGCGAAGCATCTTGGTGATATTAAGAAGGACCTCGTTTAGGTCGATCACCCTGGGGCTGATGGTTTGACGCCGGGAAAAGGCGAGAAGCTGTCCAGTCAATTTGGCGGCTCGTTCGGATGCTTTCAAAACTTCTTGAAGGGCATTCTCGATATCACCATGGAGGTGCGATTTCATCATTGCCAGATAGACATTCCCCTCAATAACCGTCAGTATGTTGTTGAAATCGTGGGCCACGCCTCCCGCCAGTCGTCCCACCGCCTCCATTTTCTGGGACCAACGGAGCTTTTGTTCGAGGCGCCTCTGCTCGCCTATGTCCCTTGCAACAGCCAGGATCCCTTTGGCCTTTCCCTCGCAGTCCTTCAAGAGAGTAACGGACATGTATGTAGGAAAAGCCATCCCATCTTTGGTTATGTGCCCGATTTCGCCGGACCATGAACCTCTGGTCTTTATCTTTTGTATACCCCGCTCGAACTCCTCTTTCTGCTCTTCATTGTGCAAATCAGCCACTCTCATTCCGAGCATCTCATCAGGGGAATAGCCGTGCATCGAGGCGAAAGCTTTGTTTACATATTTTAGCCGTGGCTCCAGATCGCCTATCGCTATTCCGTCGATCGACTGGGAAAAGGCAGAGTCGAGTTCGGCCAATTTCTCCTCCAACTGCCTGAGCTGCATGACGTCACGAATGATCCAGACCACCTCAAGAGGCTCCCCGTACTTGTATTCCACCATCGAGCAATTCAGGACCACTTGGATCGCCTTGCCGTCTCTTCCAACCAGCCTGCATTCCCTGTCGCGTGAGGATCCCTCGGTCAGTGTTTCCCTCAAGACCTCGCGTATCTGTTCTGCACAGCCCCGCTCCACAAGGACGTTCATGGTCCGGCCCAGCATCTCCTCTTTCCACAATCCCAGAACCTGCGCTGCCCGGCAATTGCAATCAACAATGATTCCCTTGCTGTCAGTCACGACAACCAAGTCGTCAATGGTTTCGAATACACACCGATACGTTTCGCTCCTCTCCCGTGCGCCATATGCCTGTGAGCCAGGACAGTGCTCGGCCTGACTCTGCACTCCTTGCCTTTGAACGGCTTTAGCCGACGCATTTGGTGGGTGATGTATTTCTGTTTCCCCAGGAATCAAGCCTCGAGAAGTTCTTTCCCACCGCGCATGCTTCATGACACTTGTCTCTTCAAAATCGATACATCTTCTCTGTTACCCCCTGATCCCTGCCCACATCGACCAGGGTATTTACATCATCCATGGCTCGCCAATCGCCAAGAAGAAGATAGACATTTGATGTGTACGTGTTACTGTCACTCGTAAGGTTTACGATCCTCACACATAAACCGCCTTCCACCTCTTCTGACCTTCTTGGCCCAGCAGCCGATTGGTCAGTTCTTCCGAAACAGCTGCACGTTGGGGATCACGTGACTGAACAAATGGGCTAACTGACCGGGCATACCCTGTGTCTGCTCGGTTGCAAAAAAGCCACCCGGGACCAAGGACCGGTGAAACATCCTGATCACCCCAATCCGCTCGGACTCGGACAGGTGGAGCAACACGTTCTTGCACACAATCAGCCCAAAACCGTCCCGAATCGGTTCGAACGTGCGCAGATCGTGCTTCTGAAAACAGACAGACCGCATGATCTCCTCTGAAATTCTGAAACAGCCAGGCCTCTCATCAGGTAAGAAATACCTCCTAAAAATATCAGGGGGTATCCTCTTTATCGCTTCCTCAGGGTAGACACCCTCTGCGATTGTCTCTCCGAATCGATGGCTCTCCTCATCAAGATCGGTCGCATATATCTTCAGCCTCCTGAACCCGTAATAGCCCAGAGCCTCCCTGAAGATAATGGCCAGCGAATACGGCTCAGGGCCCATGGCACAACCCGCGTCCCAGACATTGATATAACGGTTTGTCCGAAGCTCGGGAATCACATGGTCCCTGATCGCATGAAGGGTTGAGAGCGAAATACTTGTCCCTCCCCTAAAAGGGAGAGGGACAAGATCCCAAGATCACAGTTGCTTGAACTCGGCCTCCTCGCTCGCCTCCTCATCCTTGAGCGGGATGACAACCTCTGGATGATCCCTACCTTCTGACTTCTTCCGAAATCCAACAGCCTTCTTCGTGCCCCCAACCTTCCCGGCCGAACCAACCATACCCAGATGCCTGCCTCCTTCACCCCGGCCGTTCAACGTGAACTGGCCAAGCATCGCGTTGAGCTCCTGAGCCTGAGCAGACATCTCCTCGGCAGCCGATGCACTCTCCTCGGCAGCCGATGCATTCTGCTGGGTCACCTTGTCCATCTCGGCTACAGCCTTGTTCACCTGCTCTATGCCTTGAGCCTGCTCCTGGGAAGCAGCCGTGATCTCACTGACAAGCTCTGATACCTTGGCAGCACTGGCCGCAATCTCGCTGAACTCCCCAGCAGTCTTCTCCACTATATCCGAACCAGCCTTGACCTTCTTGACCGTCCCCTCAATAAGACCCGCCGTGTTCTTGGCCGCATCGGCAGCCCGCATGGCAAGATTCCTAACCTCATCGGCCACTACCGCAAACCCAGCCCCAGCCTCCCCGGCACGGGCAGCCTCAACAGCCGCATTCAGCGCTAAAAGATTCGTCTGAAACGCAATCTCGTCAATCGTCTTGATGATCTTCTGAGTCTCCTCGCTGGCCTTGCTGATCTCACCCATCGAACTTGTCAACTCACCCATCGACTCGTTGGCCTTGCCAATGAACTGGATTGACTCCTTCACCAGATTGTTCGCCTGATTCGCATTGTCCGCATTCTGCTTCACCATGGAGGATATCTGCTCAAGAGAAGCAGAAGTCTCCTCCAAAGAAGCCGCCTGCTCAGATGCACCCTCGGCCAATGACTGACTAGCCTCGGCTACCTGACCAGCCGCTGCACCTACCTGATCAGACGAGACAACGACCTGTCCCAAGGCCTCATGAAGGTTTTCTATGGCCGTGTTAGTCGATTCTTTGAGCCGTTGGTAGTCTCCCCTGTAATCCCCCACAACCCGTTTGGTGAGGCCCCTGTTGGCCACCGATTCGAGCACACCCATGACCTCCTTGATGGGCCTCACAATTCCCTCCATTGTCCTGTTCACGCCGTTGACGATCTCGGCAAGATCACCCTTGAATTTGCCGGCATCACCACGGTAATCGAGGTCACCCTCGCCGGCAGCAACAGCCATCTTATCCATCTCCTGGCCGAGCAGCTCGATCTGCACGCCCAGCTCATTGCAGGCCACCTTGAGCACGTTGTAGTCACCCTTGTAGTCGTTGGTAACACGGGCCTTGAGATCCCCGGCCGCCATCCTGTCCAAGACCCCACCAATGTCCCTCAT
>JAFDHO010000243.1 GCA_019308745.1 Deltaproteobacteria bacterium | reverse complement strand
CTTTCTTTCGAAGACTTCTTTATTTCTGAAAACATTAGAAACAACCCCCAGCAGCGTTTGGCCGCTGGGGTGATTAAAGGGGGTAGACATAGTCGCCTCTTACTCGAGCGCGGCGGATTTCAAATCCGCCGGGGCTAGGCGGATTTGAAATCCGCCTAAGAATGTGAATCAATCCAATTCGGCCTGGCTCTCCACCCGGCACAGTGCATTTATTCCAAAAATGCACAGCTAAGAGGCAAAAATAAAATACAATTATTTAAAAAGGCCGTCAAGCAGAAGATGCAAAAATGTGGAAAACCTCCTGTAATTTCAAAGAAACTTAGTTCTTTTCTTGAATTATTCTGTTATCTGTTACATGGGGGTAGCTACTCGGTATTCCCTGGCCGTATCTTATCCAATAAAAAAATGCGAAAGTTAATGTCTCACAAATCAATTCCCTCTTCTTCTATTTTGCTCAGTAACTCAGGAGAACACTCTTTGGAGTCAACCAGGTCAACCTTAAATTCTTGGCTAATCTCCTGTATGTCTGCCTCTGCTTCAAAAAATCTAGGAGCGGAAATCCCTTCAACATAAATGTCTATGTCTGACCTAGGTGTAAACCAAGCCCCATGGGCAAGAGAACCAAACAAGACCACCCGCGTTGCGCCATATTTGGCTTTTAGCAGTCCGCCAACCTTACGAGCGATAGACAAGGCATGATCTTTCCTGGCCTTGATCTCACTATCCTGGCTGTATTTATCCAGTGCCTTCCATGGCTGATATTTTGCCATTTCTTCTGCAGGCCACCCTTTTTCCCTCAATTCGGAGGCAGTTTTGCTCATATGCTTTTCTTCCTTTCTTCAGCTGATAGGGGCCTTTCAGCATTGGCCAAAAGCTCCCCTAAATCATAATTCACACTTGTTACACCAAAGTCTGGTTCTCGGGTGAAGGGTTTTCTTATGTAATAGACCTGGCATTTTCCTTTCATGTTACCATAATTCCTGGCTGGATCTTCAATTTTCCATGGATCGGCCTGTGGGGCTGTGTCAGATGGTGGAACCAAGACGACAGCCAGGATAAAATCATCGGGCTTATTCAGGGCAGTGAGAATCTCATTCTTGGTTATTGTGACGGTTTTTGCCCCCTCAAGCCGCCCCTTTACTTCAATAAACCTTAACTTTCCTGTACCTGGAATGGCTGACTCAATATCATATCCACAATTGTCCTGGCTCACATCCCTGGGAACATAACCCAGGGATTTTTCCACATCCATGACTGCCTGCATGGCGATCTGTTCAACCCTCCTAGTCTCTCTGGCAAAAAGCTCAGGCTCTTCCTGGCGCTTTCCCTTGAGCCGGGCAATGAGCCCTCCTGGCACGACCAAGGCGCCTCCTTTAACCACAGGTGGGAGGGGGGATAGCTGGCGTTCCCTTTCAAGCTCTTCCAATCGCCTTTGGAGCCGGGCCTGGAGTTCATCAGCCCTTGCCCTTGCCTTGGCCGAATTGATCCTGGCATTTACTTTTCCTGCCAGTTCCTGGGCCTTCAAGTCCTCTGCCCGATGGTCCCAATAGGCGATCTCCTTGGTCAATCGGTCCTTAACAGCGGCAATGGTCTTTGTTACAAGCTCTTGTTTTCTATTCTTGACTTCCTCAAAGTGCCTGGGAACAAGATCGGTTATGGCGTATTTAACGGCCTGAGATTCGAGATCAGCATGAAGCCAGGATTGCTCCAGCTCAGGAGCTACCAGGGCCTTTTCCTCGTCAGTTAAGGGACGGTAGTCAAGGTATGGGGCATAGCCTGCATTTCTCGTATGGCCATATTTATCAATTTCCACAAACTGCACCTGGCGTGATATTATCCGGCGGTTTCCGTGCTTATCTGTCCTGGCATCTGCCACGGAGTGCTCAAGATAAAACAGGGCCCGAATCTCTTCGCCAGGGTCTGATTCATTGAGGAAAACAGCACCGCGTTTCAACAGATCCCGGTATCTTTCAAGAATAATGTCTGTTGTGGCATCAAGGAGCGGATGGCCGGGATATACAAAGGTAGCCAGGGGTTTTCCAGGGACACTTATCAGGTCTTTTTCAAAACATATGCGTTCGTAACGGGTCAGCAGGGACTCTCCTGTTCCTATCATCCGGTCGCGGTTGCGTATTACAGCGGGCACATGCTTGATCTCATAGCGCCTTGGCTCCCGTTCCCTGATGCTGCCCCCCAGAAGCTTAAAGGCCTCGATAAAATAAGACTCAATAAAGTGGGGCTGCAGCCGCCTTGCCTCGGCACGCTCCATGTCCTCGCGGATCTGTCGGAGGCGGGATGCATCCAGGGTGTCATGGGCAAGGGCCTTCTCCTCCAGTAGCTCTTTTAATCTCTCAGTATCAAGGGCCTGCTCCACCTGTTGGGTGAGGCGAGCACGGACCTAAGGGCGGTCACCATAGCGGATCGCCTCTATCAGCAATTTCCTTAGCTCCTTGCCGCTCAGGGCCTTTCCCAGCACATCAAATACCGCACCGCCAAGGGATTCCCGCTCTGTTTCAAGTTTTTTGAGCAGGGTCTTGTACACATCGCCTTCCCTGGTCTCCTCTGCCACCAGGTTCCAGAGATGGCAAACCTCTGTCTGGCCGATACGGTGGATCCTCCCAAAGCGCTGCTCAATCCGGTTGGGGTTCCAAGGGAGGTCGTAATTGACCATTAGATGGGCCCGCTGCAGATTTATACCTTCTCCTGCAGCGTCAGTAGCCACAAGCACCTGGACATTCTTGTCCTGCTTAAAGGCCTCTTCTGCCTTTTTTCTATCTTCCCTGCCCATGCTTCCATGGATGGTGACCACTGCCTCGGGCCTGCCTAAAAGGGTTCTGATCCTCTCAGTAAGGTAATTAAGGGTGTCACGGTGCTCAGTAAATATGACCAGCTTGCGCCTGGCCCCACTTGAATCGAACATCTGAGGGCTATCCTGTAACAACTTGGACAGCTCTTCCCATTTCCTGTCCTGGCCGCTGCGCCGCACTTGTAAGGCCAGGGCTTCGAGCTCTTTAAGTATCTCGATCTCAGCACGCAGCTCTGAGATGGTCTGAGCGGCTGTGGTAAGATCCAGGATCTGTTCTTCTGCCTCCTGAACTTCCTTGTCTGTTGCGTCATCCAGGTCATCCAGTTCTTCTTCGGTGATGGGAGGTGCCCAGGTCTCTGACTGGATTCGGGCCTCTGCGCCCCGCTTCAACAGCTCTTCCTCGCGGAGACGGCTCTCCAGACGTTCCCTGCGCCGCTTCAAAGACTGATATATGGCTTCTGGGGAGGATGCCAGGCGCCTTTGCAGAATTGTGAGGGCAAAACCAACTGTTCCTCTACGGCCTTCATTCTCTAAAGCATCTGCCCTGTTAAACTCTTCGCGCACATAGTTTGTTACCCGTTCATAAAGGATGGCTTCCTGATCTGAAAGGGGATACGTCACTGTATATGCAAGACGCTCGGGGAAAAGCGGTGTGCCATCAAATTTCACCAACTCCTCTTTTACCATCCGCCGCATAAGGTCTGAGACATCGGTGACATGGACCCCGTCGCGGAACCGGCCTTCGAATCTATCGCCATCAAGCAAGGCCATGAAAAGCTGAAAGTCCTCTTCCTTGCCATTATGCGGGGTGGCGGTCATCAATAGAAAGTGCCGGGTCAGGGTAGAAAGCAGTCTGCCGAGCTTGCGCCGTTTTGTCTCCTTTATTTCACCCGCAAAAAAGGAGGCCGACATCTTATGGGCTTCATCGCATATGATGAGATCCCATTCTGTTTGTTTCAATTTTGCCTGGGCCTTCTCATCACGGCTGAGCTTGTCCAGCCGTGCGATGAGCAGGGGGATCTCCTGGAAGGCATTACCAGTGCGAGCAGCTTCCAGACGATCATTTGTAAGGATCTCGAATGGGAGATGAAGCCGGGAATAGAGTTCATCCTGCCATTGGTCCACAAGATTTCCAGGGCACACAATGAGGCACCGATCCACATCCCCCCTTACCATCAATTCCTTGATAAGGAGCCCGGCCATAATGGTCTTCCCTGCGCCAGGATCGTCAGCCAGGAGGTAACGAAGGGGCTGGCGGGGAAGCATCTCTTGATAGACAGCGGTGATCTGGTGAGGAAGGGGCTCTATCATGGAGGTGTGCACCGCAAGAAGAGGGTCAAACAAATAAGCCATCCTGATCCGGTAGGCCTCAGAGACAAGCCTCAACATGCTGGCATCGGCATCATAGCTCCAGGATTGCCCTGCTTCAACAATTTCTAAGGTCGGTTCTTTATCGCGGAAGATAAGCTCATTGCCAGGCTGCCCAGAAGAGTCTTTATAAGTCACCTCCACAACAGAGTCGCCGTGCCATTTGACATTAATAATAGTCACTGGCCCGTCTGGCCTTATGCCCTCTACTTTCGCTCCTTCTTTAAGATCTTCTAGACGAGCCATAAGTGAGTCTCAATAGGGACTTGATGCCGCCTTGTTCTGTCAAAATAATTAAGATCAAAATCTAAAAATGATTTGCACAGAATTCATACGATAACATTTTAGAAATTTAGCAAAATTTACCTAAAATTAGTTAATGCGTCAAGTAATTTCCTCGTCATACTGAATACTTATTCGACAAGAGGTAAGCGGCCACAAATTAGCCAGGAGGCTAGAAAGCTGGGAAGGGAGAAGGCCGCAATGAGGGCGGAGGTGGGAGGTTAGAGGCAGAAAGTACAAGGTGGAAGGTACAAGGAAAAAGAAGTCGAAAAAAGAAGGGTTCAGCATTCGGCAGGCGGGATCATGAGGTCAGTGTGTCATGAGTCGATGGATCACGGGCCAATTGCAACGATCAAAAGATCATTGATCTAATTTTGAGAGCATTACTTTAACCTCTTTCACAAAAGCTACCGCATTCTGCAGAGTTCCTTCAGCCTCTTCCCTAGACGGGGAGTATTTTGGTGCATAGTCTGACCGTTGTCTTAGATCAAACGCATTATGAAGCCATCGGGAAAAGTCTTTGGTAAATAGCCCTGTCTTTACATAGTCCCTGTCAAACATGGAGATAGCCCCACTGTGTTTGGAGGTCTCCATCTAGCGGGAGGCAAGGAGGGCCAACACTGAATAGAACATGGCATAGTAGGCCCTGTTTATGGACCCCCTAAAAAGCTCGTTCTCAAATAGAAGCTTGGCAGCAGCAAGGGATTCCTC
>JAFDHO010000242.1 GCA_019308745.1 Deltaproteobacteria bacterium | reverse complement strand
CTCCTTGGCCTTTGGGGCCTTCCTCACTGGAGGACCGTTTACTATTTTTTCGCCTGAAACGGTATAACCCTTTCAATTCTCACCGGCATAGCCGGTGGATTAGTATCGATTTAGGGAGCTTTGAGACAAAAGCGATTGCCTCAGCATATTTCTTGCTTGCCTGTAGTCTGATGCTTCTCTGGAAAAGTTCGTCCAACGAGGACTGTTCCTCGCCTTTTCGGCCAGGTTTTGAGCCCAGAGCCTCTGTTAGATCCTCATAGGATAATGTGGCGTCAAAATACTGCCTAATAATCTGAGGAAGGCCTTTCTCTTTCGCGATACCCTCAGCAATCTCCACCAGATACATGCGTATCTTTGGCCCGAATTCCGCCTGCATCGCCTGGACGAATTCTTGGGCTGAACCGTGTCTTTCTTCGCCCCATTCAAGCGCAAAGGCTTTTGCATTTTCCAAGAGCCTTTCTACTTCCTCTGGGTCCTCTGCTGGCTTGTTTGAACGGTCGAATAGGCTTAATTGTGAACTTCCATAGGTAGAAGAATTTTCCATAGGTCTCCTTGATGGTAAAATCAGGTTAATCCAATCGGGTACAATTCACCATCTGGATTAACTTCTCCAGAAACAGACGCCCTCCTTCATCAGGCTCGATGCCGATGTCAAAGGTGAGGCTTCGAACGATCACATCGCCGACATGCAGTGTAACTGATTTCGTGGCGTTGGAAGGGTAAATGAGAAACGCGTTCTTTGTATTCATCCTTACTGCATACGCGACTATCTGCTGGATGTCGGATTCCTCTGGCTCATGGTGTCTTTTGTACTTGGTATCCATTACAGCAAGCACCCTGTCAGAGTTGACCTCACGGAGCACAAGATCAATGCGAAAAGAAAAAGCGCCGCTTTCATCAAGGCCGGCACGGTATTGGGGCGTTAGGTACATATTTCTCGGGATGTTCGCTCTAAGCCATTCTGCCACAAAAGATTCGAACAATGCAGGCATGTTCAGGACAAAAGGGATAAAATCACGCTCTCCGGCCTTTATGCCTGGACCGCAATGCTCAAGGAAGAACCTGCAAAGTCCGTGCATGGGCCTGTAATCCTCGTTCAGCCGGTGATACAAGAGATTCATGCAGTCGCAGGCATCCAGTCGCGCTACCTTCACCATACCTGAAATGGCTCGATAAGCCTGTCCAACCTGCCTTCGCACGTCCTCCCGTTTTAGCCCAAACCTTGGCAGCAGAAACAATGTCCATGCAAGGATACGATTGTCAATGAGGTCGGCAGTATGTTCCTCATACTCGCACTCAAGCCTTGCAGACCCATGCATCGAGGCTCGCAACGAAGGCACAAAAAGGACCCTTCCCCGCAAATATGGCAAAGATTGCTCTTCCCGAATGTAACCCCGATACAGGCCTTTCCGGGCCCGGTCAAGCACCCTTTTTACCAGAACTGACACGAGATGCTCAAATAAATCCTTCAGAGAATCGACCCCTGTAGTTCCATCAAGGAATCTGAAAGACTTCAGGTTATAGGCGTATTCTAGCATCCGGAACAGGTTGATGATGGGAACTTTTGGCAGGATCTGAAGAAGTCTGTCGTCAGAAACAGGGATCTGCCCAACACACCCTTTGGATTGCAATACATAGCAGTGATTATTCAGCGGGTTTGGAAATTCTATCTTTATGCGTTCCCCATGCATCTGATGAAGCCTCAATGCAGTGGTCTCATCGAAATCGCTTCTGGGAATTCCCAAAGGCTGCTCTTCCTCCAGGGTTAGCACATCCATTTTCTGTTCCGTGTTCTTTGCCTACCCTACGCCCAGTCACTGAGCTTGCCTTCAACAAGAGTAGCCCATCTAAACGGGCTCACCTTGCCAGGCTGGTCGTAGAAGAATTCCTCAAGATAGGGCTCAATCTCTCCCACCCAAATGTCGGGCAGGTGTTCCTTTAATTGATCATCATCCCTCATGAAGAACGATATCCCAACCTCATAGTTCGGGTCATCGATCGCCTTGTTGATTTCCTTAAGTACGCTTATAAGGCCATCGGCTGAGTATCCCTTGGATTCCAGGTGTGCCCTCAGAACCTCATAGTCAGGTTTGAGGCGGATAAAGGAAAACCTGCGCCTCAGAGCATGATCGACGAGGGCAATCGACCTGTCGGCTGTGTTCATCGTTCCTATTAGGTACACGTTTTCCGGAATTTTGAACGGCTCACCTCCGGCCGATAGCGGAATTTGCTGGTCTCTATACTCGAGCAGGTACATCAGCTCTCCGAACACCCTGGCAAGATTGGTCCTGTTGATCTCATCGATAACCATTACGCAGTAAGGCGCGTCCGATGCTTCCTTCATCGAGCGTTCACAGAATTCCTTGAAACGACCAGGCATGAGAGTGTAGTTCAGCTTGCCGTCAGTCACTTCGGGCCGGATTCCCTGGACAAAATCCTCATAGGCATAGGCCGGATGGAACTGGACTGTCTCGACCAGCCCAGCGTTGCCGGAGACGAGGAATCTTGCAAGCCTCTGCGCCACGAAAGTCTTGCCAGTCCCAGGAGGACCTTGAAAGATAATATGCTTTTTGCGCAGCAATATCCTTTGCCATTGTCTGATTTCCTCTTCTGAAAAACCCGTTTCGTTGGTAAAGTCATCAAGGGAATAGACCTGCTGAACCGGCTGCTTAGAGGGAAACAGCTGCTCCAGAGTCTCAAATTCGCTTTTTTTAAGGGGAACGATTGTCTTTCCGAACTTGCCCTGAAATTCTTTGGGTATTGGGATTCCGTTTTCGCTCACAGTATAATAATCCACGTCGACTGTGTGCTTGTATTCCTTTCGCTCGGGCCTGAATTTATATCCGCTCTTCACGACCCCCAATGCGAGCAACCGGCTCTTTCCCTTATTGGTCACAAATCTGTCACCTGGCTTCAAATTCACAAAGTTCCAGAGCAGCCTAAAATTGATTTTGGTCTTCATATCGCTGAACTCTGAATATTTCTGCTTAAAGAGTTCCAGCAGTTCAGGTTCAGTCTTGCCAGACAGATCAGAGTCCAGACTGGAATATCCCACGGCAGCGATGGAATTTTCTCGCAGGTCATCCCACAGCCTTGCGTTTTCAGCGGGCGCAATCTGCCAGTAATCATGCTCGTCTCCATTTCCTATAGTGCCGCTGGTTATTTCATTTACGATTTCCTGGCCTTCCTCTTCTGCGGAGATTGTATGGAGGAACAGGTCTGTTTCAAGAAAGGTGAGATTGAGGTCAGGCTTCAAAACTTTCAATTTTTGGTGCGCCTTTAGAACCTTCTCGTAAGCGGCTCCCTGGGAGTCCTTTCTTTCATAGACTTTCCAGCCAAGAACCTTGAAGCCTGAATCAGTCTTGTTGTTCCAGAGGCAATATTTGGTTTGATCAAAATCCATCAAAAACGCTGTCGCTATCGCTCTTCCAAATCCCGCAATCTTATGTTCGCCATCCAAAACCTGTTCAAAACGCTCCTTGATATCAATCCCTTCATCCAGAAGATACAGCAGTGTTTCCCGGAATCTCTCCTTGTCCCTGATTATTCTGTCCCGGTATATTTGATTAAGGTTTTGTTTTTCGCCTGTTCCGCCCTTGTAATATTTCAGGAACCGCTTTTCCAGCTCATCATCAGACATCTGTTTTATCGACTCGGGCTGAATCCATTTCTTGTTTTCCTCAAAAGCCTTTCTTCGTTTTTCAGCCCAGTTCTTCTTAGTCTCGGACTCATTGGCGAACCATTCCAGCAAGTCTTTTACCTGATCATCAGACAACGCCATAGTTACTACCCCTTATCTTCATGTGTTGCTTAAACTGCGCTTTGATTGTTGTTTACCTCGATAATGCTGCCGGTAAGTGTCCTGATATTTGCAAGATAATGCAACCAATGATATAAGGGCGGGCGAAATTACGAGGTAAGCAATTGACCTTCGTAAAATAACCAAGTCCCGCAAGGAGGGAAGCCGAAAGGTTTGAGCAGCCCAAAGCCTGCCCTCCTCACGGGCAAGGCGCCGAAAAATTCAGCTTCCATACCTTAACAGATTTGATACGATTTGGGAATACAAAAAATCCTTTGTACGGGGCCAAATTGATTTTTCCTCCTTCCTTGGAACTACTTGTCCCATCTGTGGGGATATAGATTGCTATCGGCAGATTACCCCCTACTGGCGATACGCGATTGAGCTGTTTCCGAGCTTCGAGAAGGAGCGGATACCGATAGCCCGATTTTTGTGCAGGAGGAGGGGGTTGACATTTTCTTTGCTGCCCATCCAGTTGATACCTTACTTTCACTACACGCTCAATGCCGTGATAGGAGCCCTACTTTTGGGCATCCAGTGCCGGCACATGGGGCAGAAGGGCTTTTATGGCGCTTCGGTGGCAGTGGACCCGGAAAGCCTCCTAACCCCCTATCTGATTGCCTGCTGGCTGGGGGTTGTCCTCCTCGGCTTACGGCGTGCCCATAGGGTGTTGAGAGGATTTTACAACCTGACGGATATACGCTCTTCACACAGCACTGCGCTCTGGGAGGAGGCAGCCGGCTATTTTCTCTGCCTTGGTCTCCTCCCGCAGATCCGCTGGGGTCCTGTGCTTCAGGCGCTCCTCAACCGCTACAGCCACAGCACAAGGTTGTTTCTCTTCGGTACACCGTAAAAAAAGAGGGACGAAAAGAGGGACGACCTTCAATAATCAAATAAGTCAATCGCTATGTCAGTGGTCGATTTGGGCGTATGGCATAGGGGACGTTGTATACAAATTATGCAAACTGGTTTATTCCCGCTTTTCCAATGGTCAAATACTGGCGGAGTAACCTATGCCCCGGGGAACACGATTGGATGCGCCTGGGCCTGGCACCCTACATCATGTGATTGTGCGCGGCATTGAGCGGAGTAAGATTGTCAAGGACGATTACGATCGCGACAATTTTATATCCCGCTTTGGAGCCCTGGCTAAAGAAACGGGCACTGCCATTTACGCCTGGGCGCTTTTAAGCAATCATGCCTGTATCCTGCTGCGAAGCGGTGCGGCGGGTCTGCCCACCCTGATGCGGAGACGTTGATGCGGGGAACGAAGAACTCAAGAAGGATGGCTTTCAGCCTGTTTACCTGGATCTCAATGCTTACCCCGACCTGGCATCCTTTGCCGTAGCAATCACGGAAAAAGTGTCGAGGACTCTGGAATCCAACA
>JAFDHO010000241.1 GCA_019308745.1 Deltaproteobacteria bacterium | reverse complement strand
AGAAGGCAGAGGCTCCGGTGGAGATGATCTCCTGGAGCTACTGACGACTTTTGTTGAATGTTTGGTGCCGTTCATGATGCCTGGGAGAAATTTGATTGAGCCTCTGGAAAAGACTTCCCGGGGGCCACAAGCAGCTGCTCCAGGAATTATGTATTTTGCAAAAACCTAACCGGACGTCTATGAATTGACAATAAATTAGCATGGTGATAGTTTTACTCCAGGTCAGACTCTGGGGTCTGTTACAGGCCTCCAGGAAGAATGCCGTGAAATCACGCGGTATGGGTCGGCCTTCTTGAGTGTGCCGGACCTCAATCAGAAAACAGATCAGGAGAATGACAGTAGGGATATGGAAGCAATAAGGATTTTGGGGACGGGTTCTTACGTTCCTCCCAAGAAACTGACGAACTTTGATTTGGAGGCAATGGGCCTAGAAACGAGCGACGAATGGATCGCACAGCGGACCGGGGTGAGGGAGCGGAGGGTTGCGGATCCAGACGTAAACACCTCTGATCTTGCCTATGAAGCATCCGTGAAGGCCCTTGACGTGGCAGGAATGACTTCAAGGGACCTGGACCTGATCATTGTAGGCACCATAACGCCTGATACCTGCTGTCCGGCGTGTGCCAATTGGCTCCAGGCCAAACTGGATGCCCCCCAGGCGGTGACCTTTGACGTGACTGCTGCCTGTTCGGGTTTTATCTTTGGATTGAATGTGGCCACCCAGTACCTTACGACAGGTGCCTGTAACAACGCGCTGGTCGTAGGGGCAGAGATTATGACGCGCACCCTCAACTGGAAAGACAGGTCGACCTGCATATTGTGGGGCGACGGGGCAGGTGCCGCCATCCTGGACAGAGGCCAGGGTGATCATCAATTGCTGTCCACGCACGTCCATACGGACGGGGCCAATGGCCAAGATCTCTTGCTTCCGGGTGGAGGCTCAAGAACAACGCCCATATCCCACGAGAGCGTGGACAAAGGACTTCACCACCTCAATATGATCGAGGCCAACGCCAGCTTCAGGGTCGCAGTGCGTCATTTTGTCGAATCCATAAAGGAAGCAGCTGACTTTAACAGGGTGGCCATAGAAGAAATAGATTGGTTCATTCCCCACCAGGCAAATCTTCGCATGTTCCAATCCATGGCCAAGACCCTCAAGATCCCCATGGAGAAATTCTATGTAACCCTCGATAGATACGGTAACATCTCTTCCGCATCCTGTGCCATCGCATTTGATGAGGCGATTAGGGACAAGAGCATCAAGGAAGGAGATCTCGTATGTTTGCCTGTCTTCGGAGGTGGCCTAACATGGGGCAGCGCGCTGGTGAAATGGTAGAGAATTTGAAAGGCATGAGATGGTCGACATTGCCTGTGCCTCCTTCCGAGATTTCCTTGATGGCAAGGCTTTTTTGTGCATGCCGGGTTTGATTGCAGGGCAACGCGACTGGGGCACCCTTGAGAGAGGTGGTGTCGCCCGATTAACCCTTTAGACAGGGAGGGGGAGATTATGGATGCCGGATCCTCCCGGGTCCCGATCATAAGACCAATGACGGGGAAAGATCTCCAAAGGATCATGGAGATAGATACCCGGGTCCTTGGGCAATCCAGGCCGGAGTACTGGGAGCTTAAGTTGGAGCTGACGGGGCGGAAATCGCCTGCGGCTTCCCTCGTGGCAGAGCTGGAGGGGAAAGTAGTGGGGTTCATCATAGGAGATGCGAGCGGATGGGAGTATGCTGTGCCGAGAAATATTGGGTGGATAGATGCCATCGGCGTTGATCCGGATTATCAGAGAAAAGGTATTGCAAAGATGCTGCTCACCGAAATGGTCGATAACTTGAAGAAGCTGGGAGTCACGAGGGTTTACACCTTCGTAAACTGGCGCGACTGGAGCCTTTTGAGGTTTTTTGATGGCATGGGATTTAGAAGGGGTGACATGATGAACCTCGAATTGAAGGTCTGAAGAGAGATCCACGAGAGGACTAACGCTTCGGACCTGGCGCCCGCGGAAACGGGCTTCGCCCCGGTTCCCATTTTGCGCTGGAGAAGGGTTTGAAGGGTGGGGCCGTTGGTTGGTGAGTGGAGGGACATGAACTATCAGGAAGAAACCCAAGAATTCTACATGAGCCAATTACCGGAAGCTGTAGTCGAAGGTAACGTGCTCAAGGCGCCCTGCCCCTTTTGCCAGCCAAAGGGGACAGGGAAAAGGGGCATGCTCATCGTCCATCTGGATCCGGAAAGTCTGTTCTTTGGCTATTTCAGATGCCTGATGAGATGCCAGCCGGGTGGATTTCCAATCTATTTCGGAAAGATCACGAATATGGATCCTGCAGAGGTCCCCGGGGTCGACCTTGACAGGGAGCCATACATAAGAGACATACAGTACCCGCCAAAGAACATCAATGGGGAGATCAAGAAGTTTCTGGCGCTGATGGGTGAGGAAGAATATGCCTATTTCAATCAATTTGGCGTTTCCCGCACGGTGCTGGATGAGATGAGGATAGGCTACAATGGCAGGTATCTCGTATATCCCTATTATCAGGAAGATGGAAACTGTTATGCCGCACGATGCGTCGTGCCGGGGAAGGAGGAGGACGCCTTCTGGTATGGGGACGAGGCCTTTTCCGCGGATCAATTCCAGATATTCAACATCCAAGAAGTTGAGCGCTGCGAAGGGGGTGCGCTCTTCATAACAGAAGGAGAAGACAACCTCCTGGCCCTGAAGGAGCTGGGCTTTCCGGGCATTGGGGTCCCCTCATGCAGTGTCCTAGAGGCTATCGAGCCGGAAATCCTCGCAAATCTAAAGAATATCCTGCTGGCCATGGACAACACCCCTGAGGCACAGATCTCATCACGGAGCTTTGCCACCCGGCTTGGATACAGGGCCAGGATCTTGAAATGGCCGACGGGTTCTCCACGGGGTTATAACTTCGTGCATCTTGCAAAGGAAAAGGGGAAAGATTTCAGGGCAGCTGTTTCATCCCTTCTGAGGACCTCGGAATCATACTCTCCTTTCCCGTCCCCCCTAAAGGAGCACGGCGACTTTATCCGATATCTGGAAAGAGAGAAGGGGAAGAGCCTCCTGGGGCTCGAATCCGGCATGGAGAGGCTGGATCATGCCCTGAATGGCGTCCGGGGAATCAACGTCATGGGAGGCCAACCCAAGGCAGGGAAATCCTGTTTCTTTATGCAAATTACGACGGAAATGGCCATGAGGAAGGTGCCTGTCATCTACTACGATTTCGAAAATGGACGCCAAAAGATATACAACAGGACCCTTTGCAGGCTCAGCAGACTCTCAGAGCATGAGATCCGCAAAGGGGAACTGGAACAGGGTGCGGGCGACAGGCTCAGGGAAGCAGAACAAAAGCTGAAGGAACTCCTCCACCATTTCCGGATAGTGACGGACAGGAAACTGAATCCCGAGATCATGAGAAGGCAGATCGATTTCTTGCAATATGAAACAGGGAAGGACCATGTCCTGGTGGTCATCGATAGCCTCCACAAGTTGCCCTTCAAGGACCTCTCAGAGCGACGGACGGGGATTGACGAGTGGCTGCGCCATCTGGAGGCCATTAGAGACGAGCAGGGCGCCGCATTTTTTGTTGTCTCAGAGCTTTCGCGCGACAGCCGGGGGAAGTATAGCCAGACGCCGGACCTGGCGTCCTTCAAGGAGTCGGGGGATATTGAATACAGTGCAGACAATGCCATGATCCTTATCCCGAACTGGGACCCGGTTGACCCCATCTCAAAAGGAGAGCGGAAGAGCTCACTGTGGTTGGTCGCGAGCCGGGAAAACAATCCCGGTAAGATAGCGGAATACGCCCTCGAGTATCCCTACTGGGGATTTCGGGAGCTCTAGCCTCCGCTACAGAGGCCTCCTGTAAGGGGGCTTCTCCTTTCTGCCTTCCAATATCTTGCGCATCCGGTCCCTTTCGGCCCTGGTCTGACGCAGCCTTTCTTCTATGTGTTTTCTTCTTTCAGGAGGTCCAGAGCCCAGGTCCCTCTCGAGATCTTCTACCTCCTTCTGGAGGCGGTAGAGCTCCCGAGCCAAGTTTCTTATAGACATAGTCGCCGTGTCTCCTTCCCAACCACGCGGGAATCTTGAAAGATCTTTCGCAGCACTCGAATGTTCTTAGAGAGCCGGGCGGCAGTCCGTTTAATGAATATATAGTTGTAGTGTCTATTGTTTCACTTTTTTGATCTAAGTCAATGCTCAAGGATCAACCCACATATTATTCTTCAGGAATATGCGGTCCGGTAGAAGGAGAAAACCATCTAAAAATGAAGCGAGCCTTTATGAAATGGAGCGAAGAGGCCGAAGAGGCGATCAAAAGGGTGCCTTTTTTTGTTAGAAAACGGGTGCGGGCACGGGTAGAGGAGGAGATCAAGAGGGAAGGGAAGAAGTCGGTGTCCTTGGGTGATCTGAGAGAGGCCCAAAGACGGTTCCTCAGCGGGATGAGCGATGAAGTCAAAGGGTACAGGATTGAGACCTGTTTCGGAAGCGCTGGATGTCCGAACCGGGCTATGGACAGCGAGGAGCTGACAGAAAAGGTTGAAACCTGTCTTCAGCGGGCAGAGTTGAGGAAACTGCTGGAGGAGAGGGTGCCCGGCACCCTGAAACCCCACCATGAATTCAGGGTTGCCGTCGCTGATTGTCCCAATGCCTGTTCCCAGCCCCAGATCAGGGATGTGGGCATCATTGGGGCCTGCGAGCCCACGGTAACGGGAGAGTCTTGCAGTGGGTGCGGTTCCTGCGTGGAAACCTGTATCGAGGGGGCCGTTGTCGTGAAGGAGCAGGGGCCCCTAATTGACGGTGAGAGGTGTCTGAGGTGCGGAACATGCATTGAAGCCTGTCCCACGGCAACGCTCGCGGCCGGCAGCAAGGGCTTCCGCGTGTTGCTCGGTGGCAAGCTGGGCCGTCATCCCAGGCTGGCAAGGGAGATGGATGGCCTTTTCACCGATCAGGAGGTGGTCAAGATCCTGGAAAGATGTCTGGATTTCTACAGGGAGAGGAGCCTCCATGGCGAAAGATTTGCGGAAATCCTAAAGGATGCTGAATCCATAGACATGTTCATGCCTTGATCCCTCCCTCTGGAATTCCGATATAAGGATTAAACGAGAAATAGTGTTGCCGAAAGAAAACCCGGGAGGCCGGATCAAGAATTTTCAGTTAGAGGCTGATCCGTGTATTTGGCATAGACCT
>JAFDHO010000053.1 GCA_019308745.1 Deltaproteobacteria bacterium | reverse complement strand
AAAGTCAGAAAGTACTCATTTCTGTCATTCCTGCGAAAGCAGGAATCCAGTAATTTCAAAGGCTTCTGGATGCTGGATCAAGTCCAGCATGACGGTTTTGAGACTTTTTACGAGCTCGTCAACTTTGGTATGAAAATTACAGACTTTGGTGCCACAGCAATAGAAAACTAAGATCAAATCGTCACTGCATGCCTGGTTGTGTGTGATATACGATAGCTAAGCCCAGTTGTATGGTAATAACAGAAGAGAATTATGACATGTCTGTGAAACGATAAAGTTCACTATTTACAGGGAATTGGATGAGTGCCTTCTACGAGCAATATTTGGGGAAAAATGCCAAATCAACCCCCTCATCAGAATTCCAGTCGGAGGCCGACGTGAGAAAACTGGAATACGCCACCGAGTTCATCTCTCAGGCGCATCAAGGCCTCGGGGCCGGTGCAATGGGAAGGGATCAGGTGATGTATGTCATAGGTCCTTAATGCTTCGATCGTTTCCTTCAGCTGGGTTTCACCGGAAAACTCCAGATGGGTCCCACCGACAATAGCGTAGATGGAATCTATACCAGACATCCTTATCGCGTGATTAATGACATTGATCATCCCGGAATGGGCGCAGCCCAATACTATCACGAGCCCCTTCTCCGTGTGAAGGACCACTGATTGGTCATCCAGAAGGATATCGGGCACCTCTTTGCCTTCACGAAGCGCAAAGCGGTTGCCCATGTCTCCCCCTTCGAAGGGTGTCTCGCGGGGGATCTCACCGGTGAGATAAATGCCGTCTTGGATCTCGGTATACCCCCTGTTGAAGACGAACCGGGCCCCCATCTTTTCCAGGTAGCCACGGGTGTACGGGATTCCGCCATAGGACTTCTTGCCGTCTTTTGCCCTGTAGCGCTCTACGAAGATGTCCGGATGGGCACGAACATGGACAGGACTCTTTGCCCGTATGAGCAGGACATCCGGGAGCCCGCCCGTATGGTCGCCATGGGAATGGCTGAGGAGGATCTCCTCTAACTTGCTCAGATCCCGTTGAAACAGCAGGGCATTATGGGCCAGGGCCCTGCCCTTGCCCGTATCGAAGAGGAAATCTCCTCGATTGGTCTCTATGTGGGCGGAAAAGCCATGCTCGCCAAGGGCTTCACTACGGCCCGGCACAATGTTGTCTACTAGGATCGTAATTCGACCTCTTACGTGCCCCATGGCTCACGACCCCTCCATTTCCCTGGCGGATTAGAATCCTATTGAACAGAGATAGCCCTAACAGGTCCAACCCCCGGGCATTGGCAAAACAGAAAGTATAGTCACAAAGATCGAGATTCTTTTCAAGCATATTCTGCCCATGGCCCCTATTCGCTTTTTGTTGACCAGGGAAGAGAAAAAGGCTAATGATTGAAAAGGTTATCCTGCATGTCTAAATTTCCCGCAAACCCTAAGAATTGTGTGACTCAGAAAGCGCTTTGGCAGGTGTGGTATGAAGAGAGGAATGATGGTCCTATGGAGCCTTTTTTTACTGGTCAATCCCCTTCCGACTGAGAATGCAAGCGGCATGAATGCCCAGGAAGTCGTGGAGGCCAGTTTCGACTACTGGAGGGGTAAGACATCCATCGGCCTGGTGGATATGGTCATCCATCGCCCGGGATGGGAGAGGGTGATGACCATCAGGGCATGGACCAAAGGACAGGACTTGAGCCTTATCAAGATCATAGCCCCGGCCAAAGACAAGGGCAACGGGACCCTCAAGAAGGGCAGGGAGATGTGGATCTTCAACCCGAAGGTCAACCGGGTGATCAAGATCCCGCCCTCCATGATGTCGCAGGCATGGATGGGGTCGGATTTCTCCAACAATGATTTGGCAAAGAGTGACAGTCTTATCAAGGATTATGTCCACAAGATCGTAGGTACGGAGACACATGACGGGAAACGGGTGTACCTCATCGAGTCTACGCCAAAGCCGGATGCTCCAGTGGTGTGGGGCATGCAGACACTCAAGATCCGAGAGGATCATATCTTCTTGGAAGAAGGGTTTTTCGACGAGGACCTGAAGCTGGTCAAAAAGCTCTCTGCCCAAGACATTGGAATTCTCGGGGGAAAACTCTTTCCAAGGGTCTGGAAGATGCAAAAGGCGGGTGTGAAAGATGAGTATACCCTCTTGAAATACAAAGAACTTTTGTTCGACAGGCCACTGCCCAAGGATACTTTTACCTTATCCAAACTGAGACTCCCTGTGAGATAAGAGTCCATGAAAGTAGATATCAAGATAGCCTGGAGAAACATATGGCGGAACCCCAGGCGGTCTCTCCTAACCATGGGGGCCATAGCCTTTGCCACAACCCTCCTGATATTTATGCTCTCATGGCAATTCGGTTCCTATGATACCATGATAAATTCAGCCATCAGGACCTATTCGGGCCACCTCCAGGTCCAGGCAAAGGGTTACAGAGAGAAAAGGGAGGTCAGACTGGTGGTCAGGGACCTACATCCACTGAATGTCCTTCTGAAAGATCTCCCTGAGGTGGAGGCATATACTTACCGGGGCAATGCCTTTTCCCTGCTCTCTTCAAAGGCACGCACATACGGGGCCATGGTCATAGGCATCGATCCGTTGAGAGAGGCCCTGGTGTCCAGCATTAAGCAGTTGATCCGCAGGGGGGACTACCTTTCTGAAGAAGATGACCACGGAGCGCTCCTGGGCGAACTCCTGGCAAGGAACCTGCGCGTAGGTGTCGGTGATGAAGTCACGATCCTGGGCCAGGGAAGAGACGGCTCCATTGCAGCCACGGTGGTTGAGGTCAGGGGTATCTTTTCTTCCGGCCAGGAGGTCTTTGACCGATCCTTCATGCAGATACCTTTGAAGACATTCCAGGAAGTCTACTCCATGGGCACAGCAGTCCATGAAGTTGTCATCCTTTGCAAAGACCTGGAGAAGGTACAGGAAGTCAAGGAGATATTGGCCTCTTCCATAGAGGGGTCTGAGGGAAAGGATGTCGTTGTCCTTGATTGGAAGGAGCTGATGCCGGGATTGATCCAGGCGATCCGGATGGACCTCTTCAGTGGATTCATCATGTATATCCTTCTGATCATTGTCGTGGCCTTTAGCATTCTGAATACCTTCCTCATGGCTATCTTGGAACGGACCAGGGAATTTGGTGTCCTCTTGGCCATCGGCACAAAGCCCGGTCGATTGACCCGGGTCCTGCTGATGGAGTCGGCGACACTGACCCTCTTGGGGATCTTGGCGGGTGTTGTGGCGGGCAGTCTTGTGACGTACTATTTCCAGGCACACGGGATCGTCGTCTCGGACGCCTCCGAGCTTTTGAGGCAATACGGATTGCCGGAACGGTTGTATCCACGCCTCTCAGGCCTTTCTGTCTTCATAGGCTCAGGTATCGTGCTGGCTATCACGGTGATCACGGCACTTTATCCTGCATTGAAGGTGCGGAGGCTGAGGCCCGTGGAAGCCATGGCATGACACTGGCCGGACGTGACGCCGTGCACATTCGGATACCAACCTGGACCGGGCAAAGAGAACATTCATCGGGCTTTCTTGGAGAGGAATCTTGCAGTGTACCTGCGAATAGCGTGGCGAAATATCTGGCGTAACCCGAGGCGGACCATGGTCATGGTGACGGCGGTGGTCGTGGGCGTGTGGAGCATGATATGTCTCGGGGCGTTGATGCGGGGCATGGTGGACCAGATGATAAGGAATGGTATTTCGACACTCACAGGGCACCTACAGATCCACTCAAAGGGTTACAGGGAAGACCCGGTGGTGGAGAATAGCATCTCAGATCCCGAGAGGGTGTTAAGCCTTCTTAAGGAGAGGCTCCCCGTGGGGGCCCTGTGGACGACTCGGGTCAGGGTGAGCGCCGTTGTCGCCAATGCCCGCCATTCAAGCGGTGTGACCCTTGTAGGCATCATGCCGGATCAGGAGGCCGAGGTGTCCTTCATTTACCAGGCAGTTAGTGAGGGACGTTATCTGGGGTCCGGCGATAGGAACGGGATCCTCCTAGGAGAGGCCCTGGCCGACAAATTTGAGACGCGATTGGGCCGAAAGCTGGTCCTCATGTCCCAGGATGCCTCGGGGGAGATCGCTTCGAGGGCATTTCGGATCGTTGGGATCTTCAAGGCCGAAATGGAGGCCACGGAGGAGCAGTACGTGTTTGTGAAACTTTCTTCGGCCCAGGAGATGCTCAAGATGGGTGAGGGCATTTCAGAGATCTCTATTATGCTATCCGAGCGGAAAAGTGTAGGTCAGGTGGCAGAGGTCTTGAGGGGTGCCCTCGATCCCTCAATCTACGATGTGCATACCTGGGAGGAAGTCCTACCGATGGTTGCTGCAATCCAAAAGCTCTACGACTGGTTCATCTTCATCTGGTACCTGGTGGTCTTTATTGCCATGGGATTCGGCATAGTCAATACGACCCTGATGGCGGTCTTTGAACGCATTAGGGAGTTCGGGCTGCTCAAGGCACTTGGGATGCGCCCAGGACGGATCGTCAAGGGAGTCCTCACGGAGACCTCCTTTCTCCTCCTGGTTGGTATGATGATCGGGAACATCGTGGGGTTTGTGACCATAGCCCTTCTGTCGGACATGGGCATTGACCTCTCGGCGCTGGCAGAAGGCCTTGAATATGCCGGTATGTCTCGCACTATCTTCCCTGTCATAATGGCAAAGGACGTGATTGTGGCGAATCTCGTGGTCCTCTTCCTGGGACTGACCGTGAGCGTCTATCCAGCCGTCAAGGCGGCGAGATTCAGGCCGGTTCAAGCGATGAGGCATACGTGAAAGAGGCAGCAGACGAGCGGAGGAAGGGCATGAATATTGTCGAATGCGTGGACATTAGGAAATCCTATCACCAGGGCAGGGTTGAGGTGAAGGCCATCAAGGGGATAACCCTGTTTTTCGAGGCAGGGGGTTTTGTCGCCCTTGCCGGTCCTTCCGGTTCGGGCAAGACCACTATGCTCAACCTCATTGGCGGGCTGGATTCCGTTGATTCCGGCCAGGTGACCGTCGAAGGACATGAGTTGACCAACATGAGCCAGTCTCAGCTCGCAGACTTGCGCTTGCACAGGGTAGGATTTATCTTCCAGGCCTACAACCTCATCCCGGTCCTCTCGGCCATAGAGAACGTGGAATTTGTTATGCTCCTTCAAGGTGTTCCGCCAGGGGAGCGCCACGGCAGGGCCAAGGCCATACTGGACGAGGTGGGCTTGAAAGACATGTATCACAGGCGCCCGGCAGAGCTCTCGGGCGGGCAGCAACAAAGGGTGGCCGTAGCAAGGGCCATTGTCTCCAATCCGTCCATTGTATTGGCCGACGAACCCACTGCGAATCTTGACTCCAAGACTGGCAAAGGGCTCCTGGAAATGATGAGGGAAATGAACGAGAAGAAGAAAGTGACGTTTATCTTCTCAACCCATGACACCATGGTCATGGACTGTGCCCGAAGGATTGTCCGTCTCAAGGACGGACAGGTGGATGATGACCAGGTGAAGGACCAACAGGCAGGTTATGACCATTGAGAAGAAGTCCCGGGCCTTTTCCCTGTTCCTATTCCTCGCTTTTGCGCTAATGGAACCCATCCCCTCAGCCTCATGGGCTCTCAGCGATGATTCCAGCGGTACCCGCTCACAGCGGAGCACGGATCAGCAAGGCCCCGGACCTTGGTATGAAGGCATCAGGGCCGAATGGGGCGGTCACTTCAAGCTCAGGGGAATGGCATCCCGGCCTGACGAGGCATCTGTGTACGGGCGCACGGGGACTGAAACGTTCTATGACGGAAGCACGGAAGCAAGGCTGAAGAGCACTCTTTTTCTCGGGGACTGGGGATACCTGGAGACCCACTATGAAGCCATCATTTCGGGCGGAGATACCAGGTCCAGGGGCAGGGAACTGGAAAGGATCTTCCCTCAATTGTCCAGACAGGGAGTGCTGGGAGGGAGGGCGCCCGAAGATGATAGGCGTTTCATGGATCTCACCAAGACGATCGATGAATATGACGACCACATCATCTATCACAGGCTGGACAGACTCTCTTTGACCCTGTTACCCGGTTGGGGGCTCGTTAGGATCGGACGCCAGGCAGTCACCTGGGGTAACGGTCTCCTCTTCAATCCTATGGATATGTTCAACCCCTTCTCCCCCACTGACACGGAACGCGACTATAAGACTGGGGATGACATGCTTGTTACCCAGTTCACCATGTTTGACTTGGGAGAACTGCAGCTCTTGATAGTGCCCAGGCGAGAGCCCTGGAGCGGGAGCGTAGAGGAGGATCAAAGCTCTATGGCGGGGAAACTCCACTTTGCGAGGGGTGCTTCCGAGTTTGACATCATGGCGGGGAGCCATTACGGGGATACAGTGGTCGGGTTTGGCACCAGGGGATATCTCAAAGATGCGGCTGCCCGGATAGATCTCCTCTGGAGCAGGCTCGATGGTGATCGTGGCAAGGACTCTTTCTTGTCCATCGTGGCTAACGTGGATTATTCATGGGTCTGGTGGGGAAGGAACGTCTATGGTCTTGTTGAATTGTATTACAATAGTCTGGGACGGGATAGTTACGGGGAAGCCATCAGGGACCCCAATATCTCGGAACGGATTGAAAGGGGAGAATTGTTCATCCTTGGTCGTCTCTATCTGAGCGGTCATCTGCGGGTCGAGGCGCACCCGCTCTTTAACCTCTATCTCACGGTCATCAACAATGTCAAGGACCCCTCAGGGATCATTCAGCCCTACGCCCTCTGGGACGTCAGGGATGACCTGCAAGTGACCGTTGGGGGAACCGGATACTACGGTGGAACCGGGACCGAATACGGGGGGTTTGAACTGGATGGGGGCGGACCCCTCCTCAAACCCTCTCCCAGCGCCTATGTTCGGTTCACCTATTTCTTTTGAGCAAGCAAATGTGATGCTCCTGGGGATTATTTCAAGCATGAACTAAGTGGTGTTCTCGGCTATGAGGTCCGGCCGCACGCAGTGAGTCTAAACGGGCTGTTGCCCAAAATCATTGCATGGGTTTTGTTCCCGAAAGGGGACCAGGAGGGCAGCCTGTTGCCCTTGAAGGGCGTCCGGATTCAACAACGTGGAAGAGGCGTTTGAGCAACAGGCCGCAGCAGGAGGCTCCGAGCCGATTAGAGCCTCAACTCATTATTGGTGGGAAAAGAGGGTGAGGCCTTTAGCGAGTCCCGTGAACCTGTAAATCCAGGCACCACCTTCGCCTGAGACTGTGACATAGACCTGATCGGTTCCTGGCTTGAAAGCAACATTGGTTGTCCGGAGCAATTTGCCCTCATCCCTGCCGGGGATCAGGACCTGAGCCACGGGGATTCCACCATTACTCAGGATCAGGATTCTCCCCTGGAAGATAATGGCCTGGTAGACATTTCCCTTGCTGTCCAGGGCCATGGAGTCACATCCGCCCGGGCTTCCAACGAATCGGTAGGGAATCCCCGAGCCGGCAACGGGGACGATTGAGACACCATCCTCGAGTAATTGAAGGCGGTGTAAGGCATTCTTCCCTGTCTCGCTCACCCAGAGGACATTGCCTCCAGGAAAGAGGGCAACTCCGTTGGCGGAGGCAAGGTTTTGGAACACCGGCTTTATAGTCTTGAAGTCAGCTGAATACCAGTAGACGCCGCCCCTGGGATCACCCGCCGTTCCGATGAAGTCTGTCACATATAGATTTCCTTTGGAATCGAATACGAGGTCATTCGCAGACTTTGGGGATCCTTTATGCTTGACTTTGATCTCGGTCATGTTGCTGCCATCGGGGTTTATGGCGACTACCTTGCCGCTCAGGCACGCCAGGAACAATCTTCCGTCCCTGTGTATGGCGATGCCGTCGGGCAAAAGCCCGTCCTGCTTGAAGACCGTGGCCACCTTTTTGTCGGGGGTAATCTTGAGTATACGGTTATCAAAGATTGAACTGACAAAGAGGTTCCCGGCCCTATCGAATGCCGGTCCTTCGAGAAACAGGTCACCGGGGTCTACCTGAAGCCACGGTTCTACGCTCAGTTTAGGCAAATTGGTCAATGCCGGAGGGAGAGGCACCACGCTTCTTGACAGGGGGGATTGAGCAAAGGCCAGGCAATTAAGAAGAACCAAGACACCCAACGAGATGGCAGTGATTAAGAGACTCCTTTTCATTTTCTTCCTCCTTTCGCTTAAAGGTTATGTTGGATACGAATAATCTCCTGTCACACCGGACACCTGCCAGCTCCAAAGTCGGTTCTGGCATGCTCATAACCTGCTGCAATGCAGGTATTCCTCATACAGAACCATAGCAGCAAGATACTGCTCCCACAAGACAAGATTATGGTATGGGGATGATGACTTCGCATGACGGGTTGCAACAACTTTCTAGATTTACCTGTAGCGGTTGATTTCGTCTCGCAACGCCTCCGCGGCTTGGCGGGCCGCATCCGCAAAATTCTTTCCGGTGCCGGCGTAGATGATCCCCCTTGAGGAGTTGATTATCATGCCGGCCCCGTTCGAATCGAGGCCGTTGCGGACAGCCGCCTCGGTGTCACCCCCCTGGGCCCCTATGCCGGGGACCAGTAACGGTATATCACCCACGATGTATCGAATCTCCTTCAGCTCTTTAGGGTAAGTCGCCCCAACAACGAGCAGGACATTGCTGTTGTAGTTCCACTCATAGGAGGCCTTGTAGGCAATGACCTGATAGAGCTTCTTTCCGTTCACCTCAAGGTCCTGTATGTCCCGGGCCCCGGGGTTGGAGGTGCGGCAGAGGATCACGACACCCTTATCCTTGTTCTCCAAGAAGGGTGTCAGGGAGTCGCCGCCCAGGAAAGGATTGACGGTCAGTGCATCCGCACCGTATCGGTCAAAGGCCTCCTTGGCATACATCTTTGCCGTACTGCCGATGTCTCCCCTTTTCACGTCCAGGATGACCGGCACACCGGGGTATGTCTTGTGGATATAATCAATAGTCATGGCGAGTTGTGTTTCGGCCCCCTCTGCCGCGTAATGGGCGAATTGGGGCTTGTAAGCGCAAACGAGGTCGGCGGTTGCATCAACGATGCCGCGATTGAACTCGAAAATTGGATTTTTGGCTCCAGAGAGGTGATCCGGGATCCTGGAGAGATCCGGATCGAGTCCGACGCAGACCAGGGAATTGTTCTTTGCCCACATTTTCCCGAGGGTTTCATAAAAGGACATTTCGAATCCTCCTGTCTGAGTTTCTTTCCGCCCCGGCGGGGGTTGTGCCACGGTGAAACTTCGGCCTAAACGTTTCTGTCAACAGGCCATCAATCCCTCACCTTTATTTCAAAAAGCTTGGGCCAGAACTTGCCGGTCACGAACAGGCGATCGTCTGTTGCATCATAGGCAATTCCATTGAGGACATCGACCTCCGGGCCCGTGTCCTCCGGGCCGAGCAGCCCCTGGAGAGAGACCCAACCCTCCACCAGACCTGTCCCGGGGTCAATGATCACGATGCACTCGGTCCCCCACACATTGGCGTAGACACGACCCCGGACGTATTCCAGCTCGTTGAGGTTTATGAGGGGCGCACCCGCATATCGGACCTCCACTTTCCCCAGTTCCTCGAAGGTGAACGGGTCCAAGAAACGCAGGCTTGAGGTCCCATCGCTCATGATAAGGCGAAGGCCGTCATGGGTAAGTCCCCAGCCCTGACCCTTGTAATAGAATTTCCCCAGGGGCCGCAAATCCTCTTTATTGTAAACAAATCCAACCCCGGACTTCCAGGTCAACTGGATGACCGTGTCGCCAAATACGGTCAGCCCTTCTCCGAAGTATCGACGTGGTAATCGTCTCATCTTCAGGACATTCCCGGTGGCAAGCTCTACCTTTCGGACTGAGGATCTCCCGTGGCGCCCTGTCCCCTCGATGAGAACACCGTCCTTGAAGACGAGTCCCTGGGTAAAGGCCCCCCTGTCGTGGGGATAGGCATCTATGACCTGGTATGAAAAGAGGGGGCGGGGAGTAAAGCCGTTACAACGGACGTTCTCCTGGGAAAGGGCCAACGGCACTTCGCCCGGAGAGAAGAGTCCAGGGCATCCCAGGAGGATGCATAAGAGGAAAGACGCTTTTCTGGAGGAAGAACTCATAGAGCACCGTAGATCTAAAGGTTCTCTTGCTCTAAGAAAAATAGCCAATTAGCCAAGGATATTCAACAAAATTTGTCTCGAAACACCCATGGCGTGTCAGGATTTTGCGCTATGGTCCCAAGAGCTGCCCGGATTGTGCCAAGCACTATATTATCTCTACCGCCGATCACGGCCCATCAGAGCAGTCTTCAGCACCATTATGTTCGTGATTTGGGCAACTGCCCACAAACTCTCGGGCAGTGGGCCGTCCCTTCCCCAATTTTCTTTGGGGCTCGCTATGCTCATAAAATATTGCCTAGAGCCTCCTAAAGCGTTACATTGAATCCCAAGGACAAGTTGTCGAGGAGGCCGTCACTATGATGAAGCTGGAGTTCATAGAAGCCAGGGATTTGCCTGACGCCTGGTTTCAATGTGTCTATCGAATCCTGGAAGCGGGCCGTGAATACATCATTGACAGGGGGAGCTATGCGGGGCAGAAGCGACTGGAATTCGACTATGTGACCATAAACATAAAATACCCGGGGGTGCGGCCTTTGTTACCGGACATACCCCCTTCTCTGGGTATTCCGAATCCGGTCGCAGAGGGTTACCTGGAAGAATATCTCCCCTATCTCATGACCTCCGCAAAAAAGCCGGATGAGGACTATACTTACGGACAGTACCTTGAGAGACAGATCGAAGAAGTGATCCGGATATACAAGGAAGATGGCCACGGGACCAACCAGGCATACATGACGGTGGGAGATCCGGAAGCAATTTTCCTCAAGGATCCGCCCTGCCTCCGGGGCATCGACACCCGAATCAAAGGCAACAAGCTTCATTTCATTGTCTATTTCAGGTCCTGGGACCTCTGGAACGGTTTTCCGGCCAATCTTGGGGCCATTCAGCTATTGAAGGAGTACATGGCTTCGAGCATCGGGGTGGGGGATGGCCAGATCATAGCCTCGAGCAAGGGACTTCACCTCTACGATTACGTTTGGGAGCTTGCAAGAATGAGAACCATGTGCGAAAACCCGTCCGCCCTTGCGAAGGGACAGTGTGAGGATCAAGGGGAAGATGAAGGTAGATCTTAAATCCATGAGCGGCCGTCAAATGGAAGATTGGGCCAAAGGGCATGGCCTGGAACCTTACAGGGGCCGACAGATCAGGCACTGGATGTTCAAAAGGCTGGTGTCCTCATTTGAGAAGATGACCGACCTGCCGAAGGGCCTCAGGAAGACCTTGGAGCAGGAGGTGTTGATCAACACGCTTGATATCCTTGGGACAGAGGTTTCAAGGGATGGAACGAAAAAGTACCTCTTTCAAACGGGAGATACCCATCGGATCGAGACGGTCCTTATTCCGGAGCGGGATCACTATACCCTATGTGTCTCTTCCCAGGCGGGGTGCGCCATGAACTGCCGATTTTGTCTGACCGGGAGACAGGGCCTGAAGAGGGACCTGAAGGCATCGGAGATCATTGATCAGGTCATACAGGTCAAGAGGGAGTTGGACGAACCGGAGCGCATGACCAACATCGTATTCATGGGAATGGGCGAGCCCCTTGCCAACTACAGGGAGGTCACAAGGGCCATTGAGACCCTAACGGAGGAGGATGGGATGAACTTCTCCCACCGCAAGGTTACCCTGTCCACGTGCGGCATAATCAGGAAAATAGGGGAACTCGGGCTCGACGTGAAGGTCAATTTGGCGGTATCCCTCAATGCGGCGGATGAGGAGACAAGAAATTTCCTGATGCCCGTAAACCGATGGAATCCGCTCAAGGAACTTGTTGAGGCATGCCGGAATTTCCCCCTGCCGAACAGGAGGATGATTACCTTTGAATACGTCCTGGTGGACGGAGTTAACTCGGGGGAGCGGGATGCACGGAACCTGGCGCGGTTGCTTTCTGGAATCAGGGCCAAGATCAACCTTATTCCCCTGAATCCCTATCCTGGACTGGATCTCTCGCCCCCTCCCATGGACCGGATTCTGCGTTTCCGGGAGATCCTCGTGAACCGCCACTATACCGCACTAATCCGCAAGAGCAAGGGGGAGGACATCTCGGCAGCATGCGGGCAGTTGAGCGGGAAGGCGGACAGGGACCAGGCCGCCTAATGGGGGCTTGATCTCATAATCTCCTCCAGGCCGTCAGGAAGAAAATCGCTGCCGGGGAATTTCAGCTTGCACCCCTGGAGATATTTGTTATATTTCACTGATGTCCGGTTAGGATTTTGCAAATAGAGACTTTGATTGCCAGAAGCTCGATCAATAATACGTAAAGACCTCCCAGGGGAGACAACCGACTGCTCCAGGAATTGTTTATTACGCAAAATCCTAACCGGACATCTATGGTTATGTTTAGAGTTTTTTGATTCGAGGATTTGGAAAAATGGCGGAGCTGGATTTTTCAAAGGGCAGTGGTCTCTTGCCGGCAATAGTTCAAGATGTCAAGACCGGCAAGGTGCTGATGCTGGCATACATGAACAAGGAGTCATGGGAGAAGACCCTGGAGACCGGCGAGGCCCACTACTGGAGCCGTTCCAGACAAGAGCTGTGGCATAAGGGCGCTACCTCGGGAAACGTCCAGAAGGTGAAGGAGATATATGCCGACTGCGATGATGATACCGTGCTTCTCAAGGTAGAGCAGGTAGGGGGTGCCGCATGTCATACGGGGCATGAAAGCTGTTTCCACAAGAAGGTGGAGAGAAACGGGGATATCACCATCGTTGGAGAAAGAATCTTTGATCCGAGAGAGGTATACGGCAAATGAAGAAACTGAAGTTCGGCATCCCAAAGGGGAGCCTGCAGAGCGCAACCATAAACTTGTTTGAAAAGTCGGGCTGGAAGATAAATACCAATAATGGCAGGAGCTATTTCCCTGACATCAATGATGAGAGCATAGAGGCCAGCATATGCAGGGCCCAGGAGATGTCTCGCTACGTGGAGAGCGGGACGCTCGATGCCGGTTTGACCGGGAGGGACTGGGTAGAAGAAAACCAGTCGGATATCCTTGTGGTGGATGAGTTGGTCTACTCCAAGGTAAGCCAGAATCCGGCCCGTTGGGTGGTGGCAGTACGCTCTGATTCCAGCATCAACGAGCTGAAGGACCTGGAAGGAAAGAAGATCGCAACAGAGTTGGTGAACTTCACCAAGAGGTATTTCCAGGAGAGAAATATCCCGGTCAAGGTAGAGTTTTCCTGGGGGGCAACAGAGGCAAAGGTTGTCTCCGGCCTGGCAGACGCCGTCGTGGAGGTCACCGAGACAGGCAGCACCATCAGGGCCCACGGCCTGAAGATTATCCACGAACTCATGAAGTCCTACACCCAGCTCATTGCCAACAGGGAATCCTACAAGGACCGGTGGAAGAAGGAAAAGATCGAACAGATCATCCTCCTGTTAAAGGGCGCCCTCAGGGCCGAGAATATGGTCGGGCTAAAGATGAACGTCCCCGAGGAGAAGCTGGAGGAGATAATAGGGTTGCTGCCGAGTCTGAATGCACCCACAGTGGCGGGCCTTTACAATACTAAATGGTTTTCAGTCGAATCGGTGGTTGATTCCAAGGTAGTGAGGGAGTTGATCCCCCGGCTCATAAAATCGGGGGCGGAGGGGATCATAGAGTATCGCTTGAATAAGGTCATATAGGGTCCTTGCGACGCAACGGGAACACAATGGATGGTCAGGGAGGAAGGAGTAAGGAGGAGCTTTGGACAGGATAGCGGAGAGGGCCAAGGAAATAACCCCTTTCATAGTCATGGAGGTCATGGAAAGGGCCCATGAGATGGAAAGGGCAGGCCACGACGTCATCCACCTGGAAATAGGTGAGCCCGATTTCCCTACGCCGGAGATTATTTGCAAGGCAGCTGAAAGGGCCATAGCGGATGGCAAGACCCACTATACCCACAGCCTTGGTATCGTCGAGCTCAGGCAGGCCATCTGTGAGCTTCATCTTGACAGGTACGGGGTCAAGGTGGACCCCCAGCAGATCATCATTACTTCGGGCACGTCTCCGGCCCTCTTTATGATATTTTCCGCTCTTTTGGAGCCTGGGGATGAAATTATCATCTCAGACCCCCACTACCCCTGTTACCCCAATTTCGCCCGTTTCTTAAAGGCCACTCCTGTGTTTGTCAAGGTCTTTGAGGGGGACGGCTTCCAGTACAGGCCGGATGATATCAAGAAAAAGATAGGCCCCCGATGCAAGGGCATCTTGATCAATTCCCCTTCCAATCCCACGGGGAACCTCCTTTCCCCTGAGCGGATGGAGGAGATCGGCGGTTTAGGGCCCCTGGTCATTTCCGATGAGATCTATCATCAGTTGGTCTATGGGCAGAAGGAGCATTCCATCCTCGAATTCACGGATAATGCCTTTGTCCTGAACGGTTTCTCCAAGGCCTATGCCATGACGGGATGGCGCTTGGGCTACATTATCGCGCCAAAGGACTTCGTGAGGCCACTTCAGAAGATACAGCAGAACTTTTTTATCTCCGCCGGCAGTCTCTCCCAGTGGGCCGGGGTGACGGCCCTGAAGGAGGCAGGAGAGGACGTGCAACGCATGAAGTCCATATATGACGAGCGGCGTAAATATATGGTGAACAGGCTCAGGGAGATGGGATTCGGTATTGCCGTGGAGCCGGCCGGGGCCTTCTACATTCTGGCCAACGCAAGGCATTTCTCCGAGGATTCCTATGCCCTGGCCTTCGAGATACTCGAGAAGGCCAGGGTAGGCGTGAGTCCAGGCATAGATTTCGGTGCCAACGCAGAGGGATACCTCAGGTTTTCTTATGCCAATTCCCTTGAAAACATAAAAGAGGGGCTCAATCGTATAGACCAGTACCTAAAGACATGCTGAATGGATATAGCCTTCGTCAAGAGTGCCGCCCATGAGGGGCAGTACCCACCTCCGGATAGACCCGAAGTTGCTTTTGCGGGGAGGTCCAACGTAGGGAAGTCCAGCCTCATCAATGTGCTCGCCAATAGGAAAGGGATCGCCAGGACCAGCTCGAGGCCGGGCCTGACAAGGACCATAAACTTCTTCCTCCTGGACAAGAGGCTCTATCTCGTTGACTTGCCCGGCTACGGGTACGCCCGGGTCCCCGTGAAGGTGAAAGCATCCTGGGGTCACATGGTAGAGGCCTACCTCCGGGGGAGGACAAACCTGAGGGCCGTCGTTGTCATCCTGGACATAAGGAGGGATCCAGCAAAGGGAGATTTGGACCTGCTGAGCTGGCTAAGGCACTATGGGGTCGAGACTATCCTCGTGATGACAAAGGCGGACAAGCTTTCCCGCCAGAAGGCGCTCCGCCGAAAGGAGACCCTCACCAGGGACCTGGGGGATCTGTGTCCCGGGGCCCCCATTCTGTTCTCTGCGAGGACGAGGGAGGGTCGGGCACAGATATGGGACAGAATTAATTCCGCGATCAACAGTCTGTTGCCCAAAACAGACGGCAATGATTGGGAGCCTCCATAGAGGCCAGATATCGATTTGGTTGTGACGTGTCTGGTGGCAGACGGGGAAAAGTTCTACTGATCCGGGGAGGACAAGAGGTGTCCGACCGGGTGCCTATAAGGGCTCGGGGGACGAAGCCTTTTCTTTCGTTCCGAGACTCCCGGGCTGGTCTTTTCAAAGGTTTATCTATGGGGGAGTTCTGCCCCCTCCCACTGTTCCCCTCGCCTACGCTCGGGGCCAGGGGTTTCCCCCACAGATAAACCGTTGAAAAAACAGCGCCCTCCCGCCAGTCACACCAGAAAAGGCTTCGTCCCTCGAGCCCCTCGGGTGGGCGGTGGATGACTCCCGCTCTTGGGAGGAGGTTCACTATGGCGCATTGAGGGGTGAAACAAGTGAAAAGATTTGGGCAGCAGGCGATCAGCCTTTGACGTTGTTCAGGCCATAGGCCTTGATCTTCTTGTGCAGATTGCTCCTTTCAATGCCAATGGCCTCTGCGGTCTGGGAGATATTCCCTTTGAATTCCCTGAGCTTCTTCTCAATGAAGGCCTTTTCAAAACGGGCCTTGGCCTCCTTGTATGACCCCGCCATGAGGGAAGATTCAAGATCGTCCTTGAGACTTGATTCGAGGTTGTAAGGGGGCGGGATGTGTTTGGCCCCTATGACGGTATCGGGTGTCATGATAACCATTCGTTCCACCAGATTCTTCAGTTCCCTGACATTTCCGGGCCAGTGATATCTCTTAAGTAACTCTATGCTTTCCTCGGAGAACTCCTTTTGGTCAAGGTTCGTACTCACGGATATCTCCAGGAGGAATTCGTTGATGAGCTCAGGGATGTCTTCGACGCGTTCCCGCAGGGGCGGGACCCTGATGGGAATAACGTTCAGTCTGAAGTAGAGGTCATCCCTGAACGTTCCCTTTTCAATTTCTGCTTCGAGATCTTTGTTCGTGGCCGCGATAACCCTCACATCCACGTGGATCGTCCTGGACCCTCCCACCCTTTCAAATCTCTGCTCCTGGAGGATCCTCAGGGTCTTGGACTGGGCCTTGAGGCTCATATCGCCTATTTCATCCAGGAAGAGCGTCCCCTCGTGGGCCAGGTCGAACTTACCCTTCTTCATGCTCGCAGCGCCGGTAAAGGCCCCCTTTTCATGCCCGAAGAGTTCACTTTCGATAAGTTCTTCAGGGATGGCTGCGCAATTGACTTCGATCATGGGTTTGTGGCTTCTCTTGCTCATCCCGTGGATTGTCCGGGCGACCAGTTCCTTTCCGGTGCCGTTCTCCCCGGATATGAGCACCCAGGCGTTTGTGGGGGCGACGATCTTGATCTGTTCTCTTACTTCCCTTATGGCCCGACTCGTGCCCGTAATCCTGTATTTGTCCCTGTCCTTGGCCTTCAGAAGGTTCACTTCTTCTTCGAGCCTGTAAAACTCCAGGGCATTGTTGATGGAGAGGAGGACTTTTTCCAGGGAAAGGGGTTTCTCAATGAAGTCGTAGGCCCCCAGTTTCGTTGCCCTGACAGCGGTCTCGATAGTGCCATGACCGGACATCATGAGGACCTGAACCATGGGGTAGTTTTCCTTGATTTTCACCAGGGTCTCTACCCCGTCCATGTCGGGCATCCAGATGTCCAGGAGCACGAGGTCGGGGATGATTTCTTCTATTCTTTCGAGGGCCTCGATTCCGCTGCCGGCACAGATAACTTCGAAGCCCTCATCAGAGAGTATCCCATTAAGGGATTGGAGGATGGATTCTTCATCATCTACGACGAGGATGGTTCTTGCCATGGATCTGCCTCAACCCTCTGTGCTAGAAGTCGACCTTGCTGTGCCCCCCGCAGGTCCGCGAGGGGTTGTCAGGGGGGCGGTCGAGCCCCTGATCATTTCAACGGCCATTCGAGCGGCCTTGGCAGAGGCCCCTCCCTCCCCGAGCCGTTCCTTGACCTTTTTCAGGTCTCTTATCATATTCTCCCTCTCATGACCATTCTCGAGGATGGCAAGGCTTTCCTGGACGAGCCTTTGAGGGTTCACCTGGTCTTGAATCAACTCGGGGACGACCATTCTCTCGGCCACCAGGTTGACCAGGCTGATAAAGGGGACCTTCACGACCCTCCTGGCTATCCAAAAGGACAGGGGGGATAATTTGTAAACGACGATCATGGGCACTTCCATGATAGCTGTCTCCAGGGTCGCGGTCCCGGAGGTTACCAGCGCCAGGTCGCAGGCTGCCAGAGACAGGTAGGTCTTCCCCTCCGAGGTCTTTATGGGGACCGGGCTGTCTTTGATAAAGGTGGAAATCATTTCGTGGGGTACGGACGATGCAATGGGCAAGAGGCATTGCAGTTCAGGGTATCGGTCCGCAAGGATCTCGGCCGTCTTGATCATAACAGGCAAATGATTCTTGATTTCCTCCTTCCGGCTTCCGGGCAACAGGCCCAAGACAGGAGACGCTCGTTCTAAGCCCAGTGCCTTGACGGCGCGAGGCCTGCTCACCTCCCGGGGTATGGAATCGAGCAGGGGATGGCCCACGTACTCCACATAGATGTTGCATTCCCTGTAGAATTCTTCTTCAAAAGGAAAAATCACAGCTATTCGATCTACTCGATCGGCAATTTTTTTCACCCTCCTTCTCCTCCAGGCCCATACCTGAGGGCTGATGTAATACAAGATCGGGATCTCATACCTCTTGGCATGCCCGGCGAGGCGGAGGTTAAACCCGGGGTAGTCGAGCAGAATGAGCAGATCGGGTCTGGTCTTCTTTAAAAGGGATTTCATTCTGGAGAATGCCTTGAGCAAGGCGGGGAATCTGGCAAGGACTTCGGTGATCCCCACAACCGCCATATCCGACGATGGAAACAAGATTTCTACTCCCGCCTCTTCCATCTTCTTGCCACCGATCCCGCAAAAGGATAGGGTGGGATCGAGGCTCTTCATGGAGAGCACCAGGTTGGCCCCATGATAATCGGCAGATGCTTCACCGGCGACGATCGCAACACGTTTATTGGTCGATTTCAATCTGTTCAATGATATCGAGGGCATACTTGAGGGCCCTCCTTCCGTCCTGTCCCGAAACGACCGGATCAGCCCCGTTGAGGACCGAACTCACGAAGGCAGAGATCTCGTCCGCCAAGGGATCACGCCCCGGATAGGTGATCTTCTCGGTTACTACGGGAGGAAAAGGGTCCTTTCCCTTCACATCTTCGTCCAGGCGTGTGATGCTCAGCTCCCTCTTGAAGCAATCGACCGCAAGATAGGCATCAGGTTGGAAGATCCTTATCTTTCGGAGCGTCCTGTCCGAGACCCTGCTCGCTGTCAAGTTGCCCACCACACCATTTTCAAAGATCATTCGTGCATTGGCGATGTCTGTCTTATCGGTGAGGACCGTCATTCCTACGGCGTGGACCTCCTTCACCTCCGAGGGTACGAGATGCAGCATGATATCAAGATCGTGTATCATGAGATCAAGGACCACGTCCACGTCGGTCCCTCTTGTGGTAAAGGTATTCATCCGGTGTGATTCGATGAATACAGGGTTGTTCAAAAGGGACTCTGCTCCGACCACGGCCGGGTTAAACCTCTCCACCAATCCCACCTGGAGTACCAGACCCTTCTCCTTTGCCAGGTTGACAAGGGTGTCAGCCGGCTCGAGGTGATAGGTGATGGGTTTTTCGATGAGGAGATGAATCCCCTCCGAGAGTATGTCCTTGGCGACGTCGTAATGTATCTCCGTGGGAACGGCAAGACTCACCGCATCTACCTTGCCCAGGATATCACGGTGGTCCAGGTAGGCCCGGGTCGCGTATCGCCGAGCAATTTCATGGGCCCGGTCCTTGTTGACATCAACAACGCCCGCCAGTTCCACGTTGGGGAGAGTCTTGTATTTTTGAACGTGGTATTCACCGAGATGCCCCACACCTACGACAGCGGTTTTCAGCTTTTGATTCGCCATATCCCTACCGTTCCGATCTCAATTCATGCCAATTGCGGCCCGCATGGAGACCCTTCATCCTCTGACCCGATCTCCTCTCTCCCATCATAGCATGACTTTCCCAATAGATCAGTCCGCCTTTTCAAGGGACACGATGGATATCCCTGAGCCATCAGCACGGCGGATTGTCTCCTCCCTGTTGAAAATGAGGGTCTTTCCCGCCTCGAGGGCGAGCGCGCTGGCCCCCACGCTCGACATAACCTCTACGGTGTCGGGTCCCACTGAGGGAACGTCAAATCTCAGGTCCTGGTTGGGCTTGCTTACCTTTACAACGACCGCCTTTTCCCTGCCCAACCTACCCCCGCGGATGATGGTCTCGTTGGTGCCCTCAATGGCCTCCAGGGCCAAGACGGTCCTGCTCCTGACCACCACGCATTGCCCTATGTCCAGCCTGCCCAGCTCCTTGGCGATGTGCCAGCCAAAACGGATATCCTCTCTTTCAGCCCGGGTAGGCTTCTTCCTCGTAAGGTTTCCGGGCGGGGCAAGAAGCTCCGGCAGGAATTGGGTCGAAGGGATGATTTCAATCCCTTCTTTGGCCAGTTCCCTGGCCACGGCCCTGAGGATATCATCATCGTGAAAAATGGCCAATTTTGACATGACGGAAAGGCCCTTCAAATCCGGCCTGAGGTTTTCGAACATGCGCCTCTTGTTGATAGTGCCGGCCATCAGGGTCTTCCTCGCACCTGACTTCTTGAGGGCTCTTATGATCCTGCCCAACTGCCCCAGCTTGACCCAGGATATGGCATCCACATGTTCAGCTAGGGAGGGGTCTGTTTCGTCATGATGGGCGACGGCCGCGACGAAGATCCCCTTCTTTCTGGCTGCCTCCGCAACCATGCGGGGGAACTGCCCGCCACCGGCAATAATGCCTATGACTCCTTGGTGTTCAGCCATAGATTTCAATCGATGTTACCGCAAAACACCCCGCTTGGATTCGGTCAGGAAACCAAGCAGGAGTTCGAGTTCAGGAAAGGATTCTATTTCCCTTCTCGCTTGGTCTATCCCCTCGCTGAGTCTCCTGTTGTCTCTCCATATGATCCTGTAAGCCTTTTTCAATCCATCGATCTTCTCTTGGGGAAAACCGTGTCTCTTGAGGCCCCTGCCGTTTACCCCATACAACTTTGCACGTGGTCCGGCAGTTATCATAAAAGGAGGAACATCCCTGTCCACTCCTGATTTCCCCCCCAGGAATGCATAGGCCCCGATTCGAACGAACTGGTGGACAGCGACCATCCCGCCCAGGATGGCGTGGTCTCCAACCGCAATGTGTCCCCCCAGGGTAGCCACATTGGACATGATGATATTGTCTCCCAGTATACAGTCATGAGCTATGTGGGCATAGGCCATAATGTAGTTTCCATTTCCAACAACCGTTTTCCATTCCTCCTTGGTGGTTGCCCTGTTTATGGTGGCGTACTCCCTTATGATATTGTCATCGCCAATGATCAGTCGCGTATCTTCACCATGATAACCAACGTCCTGGGGCGGTGACCCGATGGAGACAAAGGGGTAGATCCTGTTCCGTTCCCCGAGTGTTGTATTCCCCTCTATGACCACATGGGGGCCGACGGTCGTGTCTCGACCAATCTTGACCTGGTCCCCAATGACGCTGTAGGGGCCTACCTTTACGCCCTCTGCCAACTGGGCACGGGGGCTGACCACTGCCGTGGGATGAATTTCCATAACAGGCTTCCTTCTTCCTCCATTGGTGTCTGGTGAGGATTTTGCAAAAGCAGACCATTGCCGGAGACTTGATCAAGAACATGAGCGGCACGGCTCCTGGGAGGTCTTTTCCAGAGGCTCAATATCCGTCCTGAGCCTTTTTGCGCCCCCATAAGCCTCATAGTCATCGCCTCGCAGGCACAGAAGAGGGAGGCTCCGGTGGAGATGACCTCCTGGGGCTACCGGGGCCTTTTGTTAAGTGTTTGGTGCCGTTGATAATGCCTGGGAGAAATTTGATTGAGCCTCTGGAAAAGACCTCCCAGGGGCCACATCCAACCGCCTTTGGGACTAATCGGCTCTGCAAAATCCGAACCGGACATTACTGGCTATTTTCGAATCTTTTCCCCCATTTCATTTATGAGCTTTTCAACCTTCCTCAAGCGCTCATTGATTTCCGGGAGCCTGGCCAGGAGGCTGCTCGTCCGCAGCCACAGCCGATGGGGTATGGCAGGGGTCCCTGAGACAATGGAGCCCTTCGGAAGGGATTTTGCCACGCCGGACTGGGATCCAATCATGACCCCGTCACCAATGGTAACGTGGTCGGAGACGCCTACCTGTCCACCAATAACTGCCGCCTTACCGACCGAGACACTCCCTGCCAAGCCGGTCTGGGCCACGATGACCGTATCTTCTCCCACGATCACGTTGTGCGCTATCTGCACCAGGTTATCGGTCTTGACCCCACGCTTTATCCACGTTTTTCCGAGGGCCGCCCTGTCAATGGTCGTGTTCGCCCCTATCTCCACCTCATCATCGATCTGGACCATGCCGATTTGAGGAATCTTGACGCTCCTGGTGCCATCACGGACAAAACCGAACCCGTCGCTTCCAATGACGCACCCCGCGTGAATTATAACGTCCTTTCCGATCAAAGAGTCTTCGAGGATAGTGACATTGGGATAAATGACTGTTCGCGGTCCTATCCTGACCCTGTCCCCGATAAAGACACCAGGGAAGATCGTCGCGTCATCACCGATTTCAACATCCTTACCAATATAGACAAAGGGATAGACAGATACTCTTTCCCCCATTCGGCAGCTTTCATGTATGGTGGCCTGGTCACTGATCCCGGGGTATCTGGGAAGGGGGGGAGCAAAAAGCCCTGTCACCTTGGCGTAGGCCAGGGCGGGGTTGGGCACCAGGACCTGTGGACCACCATAAAGATCGCACCTGCTGGAAGCAATAATGGCCGAGGCCTTTGTGGTCTTTAGGCTATCCTTGTATCGGGGGTCGAAGTAGAAGGAGATCTGCCCGGGACCGCATTGGTCAAGGGAATCGATCCCCTTTATGAGAGTATCTCCGTCACCAACTATTTCTCCCCCTATCAATTGGGCGATGTGTTTCAGCTTATATTCCACGATAACCCTCGACTCTAACGCGGATGAACTGAAAATTCCAAATCACAAATCCCAAAACCCAAACAAATTCCAATAATCGTACCACTTTAGCCTTTTGAAATGCCTCCTCAGATAGGGAGAACGGGTGATGATGCCTTTTCTGGAGTGACTGGCGGGAGGGCGCCGTCTTTTCCCGACTTATCAGTGGGGGAAACCCCTGGCCCCGAGCGATAGCGAGGGGAACAGCGGG
>JAFDHO010000240.1 GCA_019308745.1 Deltaproteobacteria bacterium | reverse complement strand
TTTTAGCCGTTTGAAAAGCGATTCAGAGAACTCGGTGATGGACGAACGGGGGTGATGATGCGTTTTCTTGCGTTCCGAGCCTCCCGGGCTGGTCTTTTCTGCGACTTATCTGCGGGGGAGTTCTGCCCCCTCCCGCTGTTCCCCTCGCTATCGCTCGGGGCCAGGGGCTTCCCCCACTGACAAGTCGCGAAAAGACGGCGCCCTCCCGCCAGTCACTCCAGAAAAGGCATCATCACCCGTTCTCCCTATCTGAGGGGGCATTTCAAAAGGCTAAAGTGTTACGATGAACCGTGTTATTCTGTTGACCATTTTAAGCAGTTTCTTTATACTTACCTTTAACGTATCCAAGGAATCTAAATCAAAATCTACCCTACCACGTTCTCATGATTTTTTCCTGCTTATCATAAGATGAGCATTGTTTGGGGGGAAGGAAATGGAAAACTAGGATGAACTGGAACAGGTCTCGGTCTTTGTTGCTACTACTGATGTTGACCGCGGTTTCGGGCTGTATTTCGACGATGCCGGAGGGATACCAAGAAAGGAACGCGGCGGCGGGCAGGCAGTTGGAACAGGAAAATGCTGGGAACGAAGCTCCCCCTCCCAGCGTTCCTGCCTCTGTTGAGACTCAAGCGGGAAACAGTATCCCTGAACCAGATAATCGTGTATCTGTGGATCTCCCGGATGAGAGGCCTCTTCCTGTTGAAGAACCGGAGGCGCCTGCTCAGGAAGACCTGCCTTCGGTGTCCCTAGAGGCGAAACCAGGTCCCCCGGCAGAAGATCAGACAGCTCCGCCCCCTCCCCCTCCCGTGGAAATGACCAACCAGGAACTCCTGGATTCCGCCCTGGACTATTGTCAGGTATCCAATGATTTCTGGGAGAGGGGTGACCTCGACAGTGCCATTGATGCACTGGACAAGGCCTACTCCCTTATATTGAAGGTAAAGGCCGACGACGACCCCAAGGTCCTTCAGCAAAAGGAAGACCTCCGATTCACCGTCTCCAAGAGGATCATCGAGGTTTACGCGTCCAGGGCAACGGCGGTAAATGGAAACGGCAATGCCATCCCCCTTACCATGAACAGGCATGTCAAGAATGCCTTGGCCCTCTTGAAGGGGAAGGAAAGGAGGTTCTTCCTGGATGCCTATCGCCGCTCCGGCATGTACAGGCCGGTCATAGTCAAGGCCCTCAAAGAAGCGGGTCTCCCGGAGGAGCTTTCATGGCTACCGTTGATCGAAAGTGGTTTCAAGATCAGGGCCCTCTCGCGGGCAAGGGCACTGGGTTTGTGGCAGTTCATTGCGTCAACAGGATACAAATTCGGTCTGAAGAGGAGTTATTGGATAGACGAGCGGATGGATCCCGAGAAATCCACAAGGGCCGCGATCGCCTATTTGAAGGAGTTGCACCAGATATTCGGGGATTGGACCACGGTACTGGCCGCGTACAATTGCGGGGAGGGAACGGTCTTGAAGCGAATCAGAAACCAGAGGCTCAATTACCTGGATAATTTCTGGGACCTCTATGAGACCCTTCCACGAGAAACGGCCTTCTACGTGCCCAAGTTCTTGGCGCTCCTGCATATTCTCAAGGACCCCGCGGGCCATGGGTTTGAACTGCCCCCGGTGGACGGGGAGATAAAGACGGAAAAGGTGACCATCAACAAGCAGGTCCATTTGAAGACCATAGCGGGTGTTTTGGGGATCGACCGGAGGGCCCTCTACGACATGAATCCGGAACTGCGCCGGCAGGTCACCCCTCCAGACAGCCCCTATTCCCTGAAGGTGCCGGAGGGTAAAGGCCAAATCCTCATCGCGAAGCTGGACGGCATACCCGTCTGGCGCCCCCCTGTTCCGTCCTATGTCGTCCATCGGGTCCGACCTGGCGAAAGCCTCTCCCTCATTGCCCAGAGGTATCGTTCATCTGTGAAGGCCATTATGCTGGCAAACGGCTTGAGAAGTCAGCATTTTATCAGGGCCGGGTGGCGTCTCAAGATACCCACGAGGAGGACGGCGCGCGTATACTTGGAGACTCCCCCGGTACAAACATCGAAACCCAAGGGCGAAATCATCGAGTACCAAGTTAGAAACGGGGATTCCCTATGGCTCATTGCCCGCCGCTTCAGGACGACCACGAAGGTTATTCGCTCGCTCAATCAACTCCAGAGTTCCTTTCTCAGGGTGGGCCAGGTCCTCAAAATTCCGGTCGTGGAAAGCACCCCACAGGTTTCAGAGGGCGCGGCTGTTTACAAGGTTCGAAGGGGCGATTCCCCCTATTTGATAGCCCGGAGGCACAATATGCCTCTCTCGGAGCTACTCCAGTTGAATAATCTTACGCCCCGGAGTCGGATCTACCCGGGGCAGGTCCTGAAGATCAAACCTCAGTGAGCCATTGAGACGGGCGCCAAGTTATTGTAGACTAGATCGAGTGTTGGTTTACCGTTCCTGATCATCGTTGTGACGGATAATTTGTAATAACCCGCACATTCAAATGCTTTCAGAAAGATTCCTGAGGCACGTGGAGCCTGGGAGATCCCGAACCCGTGGAGACAGGGCGTCCGTGGACATGTCTTCATCTTTGTTGTGACCCTAAAGGGGCAGTGTTCTTTCAATCCGCGGTCCTGCAACACTGGAGGCCGCCGAGGGTTTCAAGATGGGACTCATCTTTGACCGTGACTCTTCGAAGCTCTATGAATCGTGGACCAAATCAAAGCACGGGAGGGTCATCGACAAGATGGTGGAGGAGTGCGTCTTCACCCTACTGGATCCCAAGCCCGGAGAGAGGGTCCTTGACATAGGGTGCGGAGATGGCAATCATTTGCTCATGTTCAACCGACTGGGATTGGACATAAGTGGCATTGATGCCTCCGACTACATGATCAGCAGGGCCAGGGAAAGACTGGGGAAGAAGTGCACCCTGAAGACCGGAATGGCAGAGGATCTACCCTTCGATGACAATGAATTCGATATCGCGGTTTTGATCAACACCCTGGAGTTCCTGGATGACCCCATGGATGCGTTAATAGAAGCGGGGAGGGTGGCGCGAAGGAAGATCTTCGTTGGGGTGCTCAATAGCCTGTCCTGGTTTGGGGTCAACAAGAGATTTCATGGCTATTTTTCTAAGTCCATCTTTCGCAACATAAGGTTCTACAGTCTCTGGGAACTCAAATCCTACATGAAAAGGGCCTTCGGGGAGGTGCCTATCCAATGGAGGTGTGCCAGGGTCAACCCTCCCTTTTTGACGGGGACCGGGACGACCTCCTCAGAGGGGGGTAGGTTCTCACGCTGCCCCTTCGGTTCTTTCCTGGGTCTTTCTGCGACAATGCAGTACCGGTTAAGGACGGAACAACACCCTCTGGAGGTCACGTTAGGCAGGATAGGGGTCTAGGATCATGAAGGAAGCCTATTTATACGAAAAACTCGAAGAGAAGAGGGTGAGGTGCTTTCTCTGCAACCACAGATGTGCGATCAAGGATGGGGCACGGGGACTCTGTCATGTTCGGGAGAATCAGGGCGGTTCCCTCGTTTCTCTTGTATACGGGAAGGTGATTGCGAGGCACGTGGACCCGATCGAGAAGAAGCCCCTGTTTCACTTTCTGCCCGGAAGCAAGTCCTACTCCCTTGCTACCGTGGGTTGCAATTTCAAGTGCACCTTTTGCCAGAATGCCGACATCTCCCAAATGGCCTCTGACCATGGCCAAATCTGGGGAGAGGAGATGACCCCGGAATCGCTGGCGAACGAGGCTGTCGGCAGCAACTCCCAGACCATCGCCTATACCTATACTGAACCTACCATATACTTCGAGCTGGCGCTGGACACGGCGCGAGTCGCTGTGTCCAAGGGGATCAGGAACATATTCGTCACAAACGGTTATATGACAGGGGAGGCACTCAAGGAGATACATCCCGACCTGCACGGCGCCAACGTTGACCTGAAGTCCTTCAGAGACAAGTTCTACAAGGAACGATGCGGTGCGAAGCTGGAACCGGTCAAGAAGACACTCGGGCTCATGTGGGAGATGGGGGTATGGCTGGAGATAACGACCCTGTTGATTCCGGGGCTCAACGATTCCAGGGAAGAGTTGGAAGAGCTGGCCGGGTTCATCGCTGGTTTGAGCAAAGATATCCCTTGGCATATCAGCAGGTTTCATCCTACCTACCGCCTGCTGGATGTCCCCCCGACCCCTGCTGAGAGCATTCGTCGTGCGAGGAACATAGGATATGAAGCGGGATTGAGATACGTATACTCGGGCAATCTCCCCGGGGACCAGGGCGAGAAGACCTACTGTCACGGCTGCGGGAAAATACTCATAGACAGGGTGGGCTTCTACGTGAGAGAAAACCGCCTCAGGGAGGGGCGGTGTCCCGATTGTAAGTCGGAAATCCCTGGAGTGTGGTCATAGCCGGCTTGAACTTCAAACGGTATTCTGATAGAAACTCAGGCTGAGGAGGGCTCTATCGGGTTCTTCTTAAAACCGGCCCCTGCTGGACATTCTAGGCCTTCTTCCATTCAGCGGGGGCCTTCAGGAGAAAGACCGTGAAGCAGGAAGATGAACTGGCTATGAAAGTCACGAAGGAAATCGTGATCAAATTCATTGAGACAGGTCGGCTGTCCATCGGCAGCTTCGAGGACGTCTTCACGAAGATCCATAAGACAGTCAGGGATTCCTTGAGCCAAGACAGCGCGAGAGACTGAAGAAAGGGAGGAATCCGGCCAGCCCCAATTTGTCTTCGGCCACTGATGTCCGGTCAGGAACTTGCAAAAGCGAAGTGTTCCCTAGGTAGTTGGAAGTGGCCCCCGGGAGGTCTTTTCCAGAGGCTCAATATCCGTCCTGAGCCTTCTTGCGCCCCCATTAGCCTCATAGTCATCGCCTGACAGATACGGAAGAGGGAGGCTCCGATGAAGACCATCTTTTGGGGCTATTGAGGCCTTTTACAAGATGTTTGGTGCCATTCATCAAGCCTGAGAGGGAACTGATTGAGCCTCTGGAAAAGACCTCCCGGGGGCCACGCCGCATGCTCTTTATCAAGCGTCTGGCAATGGCCTGTGTCTGCAAGATCCTGGTCGAACATCAATGAGTTCCAGTGAAGACGAGGAGCGAGGGAGTCTAGCGTGACTTTACTACGCAAACATGGTGGATCATATGATTGCTGCTGATTTTGTTCGTGATATTAAGGAATTAGGATGCAATATTCATCACTGAATGCGTATACACTGATAA
>JAFDHO010000239.1 GCA_019308745.1 Deltaproteobacteria bacterium | reverse complement strand
CTTGCTGGAAGACCTCCATTGGGCGGATATCTCCTTTGTGGAGTTGCTCAGAAGAGCGTGCTTGGAGATCCGCCAACCCGCCATTGTCCTGTGCGTATACAGGCCCACGTTCAGCCTTTTTACGAGTCACCAACTCGCTTCCGTGAGGGAAATCTACCGGGAAATCCGACTCCAGGACCTCTCCCTCTCAGATGCCCAGCGAATGCTGGCCTCTCTTCTCAAGACAGGGAGCATCCCTCCAGATTTGAAGCGATTGGTTCGAGATAAGACAGAGGGCAATCCATTTTACCTGGAGGAATTGGTCAATTCCCTGATCGAATCCGAAGTCCTGGTAAAAGACAACGGTGACTGGAAGATCACAAAACCTATCAGTGAGATGGAAATATCATCATCGATCCACGGGATTATTTCCGGCAGGCTCGACCGGCTGGAAAAGGATATAAAGCGTATCCTCCAAGAGGCCTCTGTTATAGGGCGGGCCTTTCTGTATGATATCCTGAAGAAGGTCACCCAAGTCAAGGACCGCATCGATACAGGGCTAAGCACCTTGGAGAGGCTTGACTTGATCCGGGCCCGTGCCCTGGAGCCGGAGCTTGAATACATGTTCAAGCACCCCCTGACTCAAGAAGTTGTCTATAATGGCCTTCTTAAGAAAGAGCGCCAGGAAATCCATGAGCAAATAGGTCTTGTAATGGAAGGCCTCTTCAAAGACAGGGTTCCTGAGTTCTATGAGACCCTGGCCTTTCATTTTTCCAGGGGCCGCTCCGTGAATAAGGCCGTGGATTACCTGGTAAAGGCGGGAGAAAAGAGTCTGGCAAGATACTCGGTGCAGGAAGCTCATGAGTACTACAGGCAGGCCTATAGCCTCCTGGTATCCAGGGCCGAAAGCACCGAAGAGGATAAATGCCGCTTGATCGACCTGTTAAATAATTGGGGGTACGTCTACTACTACCTCGGAGAGGTCGAGGAATTCATCGCTCTGTTCATGAGACATGTAGATCTGGCAGATGCACTGGACGACAAATCCAGGCGGGGGATGTTTCATGTATGGCTTGGAATAGCCCTCTGGCTTTCAGGCCGATCGAAGGATTCTTATGAGCGCCTGAGGATTGGGCTGGACCTGGGCGAAGCTTCAGGCGATCAAAAGGTGGAAGGCTACGCATGCACCTGGCTGGCCTGGGCCTGCGCGGAACTGGGCCAATTTGACGAGGGGATTGAATATGGTGAAAGGGCCCAGAGGATCGCGAAAAGCTTTCCCTCCGATCAATACCTCTTTTTCAAGTCTCTTGGCGGTATAAGTTACTGTAATCTTTTCAAGGCGCATGTGAAAGAGCTTTTCGAAGGTGCGCGACGCCTCCTGGACTACGGGGAGAAGACTTCGAATAGTCGAAGCAATGTCTTTGGGCACTGGGTGGATTCGTGGGGCCACTTGAGGGCTGGGGATTATGAAGCAACGATAATAAGCTGTGAAAAGGCCGTCAACGCGGCCCTGGATCCCTTTTATGCAATATTTCCCCTTGTGGGACTGGGTGTGGGATACGCTTTCAGTGACCAATTTCAGAAGGCGGAAGAGGTCTTACAAGAACCCCTGGTTTTCAGTGAAAAGCATGGCGTCGGAGAACTTACAGTCCTTGCCAATATGCTAATGGGCCCGATACTGGTCGCGAAGGGTCAGATGAAGCAGGGGCTCGAAATATTCAAAGAGGCCCAAAACACCCTCCTGAGAAACCACAGGAGAGCTTGGTATTCCTTCTCAGAGCTTGTTCTTGGAATGGTATATGCAAAAATGGCCACCGGACCATTGCCGTCTGTCGGGATCGTGGTGAAGAATATCGGATTCTTGGTAAAAACGGCACCTTTTTCAGCCAAGGAGGCTGAGGAACATTTCATACGGGCGATTGATCTCTCAAGAGGAATTGGAGCCAAGGGCTACCTTGGACTCGCCTGTCTTCAACTGGGGCTTTTGTACAAGGCCAGAAAGAAGACCGACATGGCGCGCGAATATTTGTCAGAGGCGGCAAGGATTTCCGAGGAATGTGACGCCCATGTTTACACAAAGCAGGCAAATGATGCCTTGGCTCTTATCGAGCAAAGGAGTTAGCCGCTACTCAAAGCAGATGACCTCTTGTGATTGTCGCTCTTGCTGTTGTCAGTTTCTCTTCAACGGCCGATCGAACAAGCCCTTACCCTAATAGGCGAAATGGGTCAGCATGGGTTGACTCGGGGCCGGCTATTTCTTGCCTCCGCCACGACCTCCGCCATGGCCACCCCCATGACCTCCACCGCGGCCTCCACCAAAGCCACCTCCGGAGCCACCTTCCGAGGCGCCGCCCGAACCACCACCTGAACCGCCATCAGAGCTGCCTCCGGAACTGCTCCCTGAGACCCCTCCAAAGCCGCCTTCTCTACCAGGGGATGTTTCACCCTTACTGCTGCCGGAGGCACCCCTATCCGACTTTTCTTTTGAAGAGCCTTTCCCTTTGGACTCGCGAGGCCCTACCTCTTTGCTTTTTGGGGCACTTGACTCAGGACGGCCCTTTGTTCCTCCTAAGGTGCTCTGTGGCTTGTCGATACCGGTCCGACCCTTCTTCTGCTCCAGTTTTTGTTTAGGGCCTTTTGCAGGAACCTTTAGGGACGGGTCTTTTAACGTGCTTTTCCCTCTTTCCTTCTGGGCGGGAACATGTGTTTCCTTCTTGAACCTTTCAATATCCCGGGACATGGCAGGGGACACCCGGGGCGTCTCCTTGGCTGATGGCACCTTCATCTCCTGCCCGGCCTCGATCACCACAACCTCGTGCGGGACATCCTTGCTGTAAGCGAAGCCTCTGCCCTGGATAAAGATCGCACCGCTCACCTTGTTTTCATAGTAGACAAAGAAATCCGTACCCCTCACACCACAAACAGCCGTGGGAGTGTGAACCTCATAGCCGCTCCTGTTCGCGCCCGGCCCCCTGTCATAGACAACATTGACGATGTTCCTTAGCTTTCCCATCAACAGCCTGAGTACATGCCTGCTCTGCGGGCCTCGCATCGCATACTCCTTGATGATGAGGCGCGTCTTGGAAGCGAGGCGAACAATATTCCCGTCGTTGAAAGTTATCTCTGCTTTTGCATTATCGTAGGTGTACACGACGTCAGAGATATCAACGGTCCCGCCCTCCTTCACCCGGCGGGTATAATCCTTATGAAAGCTTTGGACCTCAACAGTGCCGGAAACTGCCGTAAAAACACCTACAGGTTTGGCTGAACCTGAGGCATTGATGGTTATTATCAGGATGGTAAGGGTGGAGAGCAGGATTTTTTTCATCATCCAATCCTCCCTGGGGTGGGATGCCTCAGAAAGGTTCCTCTCATCGAGCGAGAAGCTCGCCACTAAAGAAACGCTACAGCATCCCTTTCGCAAAGCATTAAGTGTAGCCGAATTCGCATCACCTGTCAATGCAGACGCAGATGTATCAAGGAATAAGAAAGACACACCACACCCTGATTTCCCAGGAACTAAATGTTACAAAAGAGATTTGGGAAGGTTATCTGACCATAAATTGTCGGTCGGTGTTTCTATTGAGAGACTGCCGGGGGAGAAACTCGGGTTCCGCTGGTGAAGTTGGAGCATGCACAATATGGTGCGAGAGAGGGGAGTCGAACCCCTACGGGAAATCCCACTGGATCCTAAGTCCAGCGCGTCTACCAGTTCCGCCACTCTCGCACGACTGTGGTCGTATTCTTATGCTTTTCAAGGGCCATGTCAAGCCCTAACGGACTGGATGGCAAATCCTTGGGGGGTTGGGGGAGAGGTACTCGCCGACACGGTCGGCTCGGTCCATAAGAGTCAACCGTGTTGCCCGTCGCTGAGATTTTTCTCAAAGATACGCAAATGTTTCGTAGGCCCGTGCGGTCAGAACATAGCAGGCTGTTGCCCAAATCATTTCATTCGTTTTGTTCCGCAATTAGGACCATGAGAGCACCCTGGTGCCCCTTGTGAAAAGACTTCGCAAGGGGCTATCCGCCAATTCTGTCGCGTTTTGGGCAACAGCCTGATAGTGTCTGACCGGCGCTAGAGAATGGAAAACTTTTTATCGAATTGGCGGATATAATCTTTGATGAGTCCCTCGTCTGCAAAGCTGTAGTAAGTATTGTGACCTATGATCACGTGATCCAGGACCTGGATGGACAAAAGCCTTGCCGACCAGATCAGATCCCTTGTCAGTTTCTTGTCTTCGGACGACGGTGCAGGGTCTCCGGAAGGATGATTGTGGACAAAGACCAGGGCAGCTGCCTTGGTCTCCAGGGCCAGAAGCATGATCTCCCTCGGATAGACGGCACTTCCAGTGAGGCTCCCGTAAAATATGTCGCGGTCTGCCAGCAGTTCATTTTTTCGATTCATCAGGAGGACCTTGAAGACTTCCCTCTTGAGGTCCCTCATGGCATGGAAAAGGTAGTCGAACACAGCCCTGGAAGATCCGAAAAATGATTTTCCCTTGGCGCTGTCCCTAAGATAACGGCCAGCTACCTGGTGCACCAGGTTGAGATACAGCGCATTTTTTGGGCCAATGCCCTTGATCTCCATCAGTTTTTCGAGGGGTGCTGAAAGGACGCCAGAAAGGCTTCCGAATTTTCTCAGTGCCTCTCTGGCCTGGGGTTTGACGTCCCTTCTCGGGGTCCCCAGGGTCAAGAGGAACTCGATGATTTCTTCGTCGGAGAACCTGTCCAGGCCACCTTCCAGGTATTTCTCCCTCAATCTCTGGCGGTGACCAGCTCCCTTGTCCTTCCAATCTTCCCTGTCCATGCTCTTGCAACCTCATGACCGAACAGTTACTTTTCGGCAGCGAACCCCCCTGATCTTTGGCCCGGCTGCCCCGTCTTTTGGGGTTGGGCGGTTGATCGAATAATCAGCGTATCTTCAGGAATCGACCTCAAAAGGCGTGTAACGGCCTTAAAAACCTATATAATCAAATACGTGCGCAATTCAAGGACTTTTTCCGGGATTAATTGTTGCAGAGCGGTGGATATTCTACGGGCAGTAAACGAAGAAAGGGTCGGCTGAAAGCAGGAGCTATCCAAAAAAGCACTAATAATTCTGGGGGTTAGGGCTATAGAGAGCTATCGCAAAAGTCAATAGCGTCAAGATATTTCATATTAGAGTCTGGAATTCCGATATAAGGATTAAGAAAAAGTGAATTTTTTTCAAAAAAATTGCATCTCTGTGATTTTCCTTTGCTTTTTCATGTTGCCACGAGAAGGGGTCTGAGAACGCA
>JAFDHO010000238.1 GCA_019308745.1 Deltaproteobacteria bacterium | reverse complement strand
CTATTCAATTGTCAAAGAGCAAGATCATCCGCTAAGATCCGAACCAAAGGCACTTGCGATTCAATCCCCATAGCGGCACGAAGCGGCTCAGTTCAACCAGATTGTAACCGGAATTTCGCTGCGCTCAACTCCGTTTACAATCTTTAGCGTTAGTAATTATACCACGGGAGGAGCTTTTTTCATAAGGGTTTTCGCACTTAGAACAAACTTCGTACATGAAATCCTTTAACCATACTTGCGAAATCCGGGATCAATGGTCACAAGAGGTGCAACCATGCAAACGTACACGCTTACACGGGAGATTCCAGTTGAGGATGGGTATGACATTGTGGTATGCGGTGGTGGGCCTGCCGGATCGTCAGCCGCCATCAGTGCCGCACGCCTGGGTGCAAAGGTATTGTTGGTCGAGGCGACAGGATGTCTTGGAGGAATGGCCACATCCGGGCTGGTGGCGACATTTGGTCCGATGTCCGATGGGAGGCAAATGCTCGTGGGCGGTGTCATGCGTGAAATTGTCGACCTGATGTACAAAGGTGGTCATTTCGGCCCGCACGTTGTTCCTGATTTCTGGAAAAACCATTATCATCGCTGGACCCCGTTCAAGCCGGAAGGTCTCAAGCTGGTGCTCGATGACCTTGTTGTCGGATCCGGTGTGGAGGTCCGTTTTTTCACTAGGGTTATTGATGCAGAGGCGGAAAATAACCATGTTAATGGTGTCATCATCAACAATGTCGAAGGTTACCGGTATATTCCGGCAAAGGCGTTTATAGATGCCACAGGAGATGCAGCCCTGGCCGCACAGTGCGGTGCACCCTGCCGGGAGGCAGGGCGGGATACAGACAGGATTATGCCGGCCACCCTCTGCTCACTCTATGCGGGCATAGACTGGAACCACCCCAGATATGGGAAGGATAACGCCACGTTCGATTCAGCCAAATCCGAAGTCCAGGAAAAGATTCTTCCGAAAGCCATAGCGGATGGCCATTTTACACAACCTGATCGTTTTATGCCGGGCATGAACAAGATCGGAAAGGCTATAGGAAGCTTAAACGGCGGACACGTCTTTGATTTGAACGCACTACGCTGCAGGAGCCTCACAGACGGCATGATGCTGGGCCGAAAAATCGCCGTAGAGTACACGGAATTTTATCGAAAGTACGTTCCCGGCTGTGAGAACATAGAGCACGTCACAACGGCGAATCTCATGGGGGTTCGTGAATCGCGAAAGATCATCGGGGAATACGAACTCACAATCGACGATTTCATGGCCCGCCGGAAATTTCCGGACCAGGTTTGTGCCTACAGCAGGCCCATCGATGTGCACCCCTACGACGATTCAGAGGAAGAATACGAGCGTTTCAAAAGAGACTTCTACCGTGTCGGCAGACTGGAGGTGGGTGAGTATTTCGGCATCCCCTATGGGATTCTGGTCCCGCGGGGGTGGCGAAACCTCTGGGTGGCCGGCCGCTGTGCCTCGTGTGATACGAAGGTCCACGGATCGATTCGTGCGATGCCGGCCGCATCGATGATGGGCCAGGCGGCGGGGACGGCCGCCGTGCAAATGATAGAGTCAGGCCAACATGCATATGAACTTGACACCGCCAAACTTGTGGAAACCCTCAGGGCGGCAGGGGCATATATACCATAACCCGGACAACCGCAATTGAATATTTGTGGAACTCACTCGCGCAGCGCAGGGGCTAGGGCCGTGTGTCGCGCTGTCTTTTCTATTAAAATCGACAGAACTACTTAAATATTCAAGCCGGCCATGGCATTAAACATGGGCAAACATGATGCGATATCAATATAAGTCCCAATGGATTCACCGGTTCAGGTCCCGAGTTTGTCGGGAGACGGGCTCCACTGACCGTAAACCGATTATCAACCACAATCTGAAAGGAGGCAAAGCAATGAAAAAAGCAAATCAAGGCAAAATGGTTTTTAAAGCGATGAAAACTATGGGGAGAAACATGTGTTCGGGGTTGTCCCTGGTTTTTCTGGTCATTACCCTGGTCGCGTTCTCGCTGTCACCTCTTCCTGCCGCCGGTTCAGGATACCCGAATCGTACCATCACATTGGTGGTGCCTCTTTCGCCAGGGGGAGAGATGGATACGTTTGCACGTGCTTTTGCGGAACCTTTTGAAAAACTTTTAAAGCAGCCGGTAGTCGTCATAAACAAGACAGGCGGAGGCATGACGGTTGCGGGAAACTATATCGCCTCCTCGAAGCCTGACGGCTATACGTTGTGCATGCTCCCGATCCAGGCCTCTCTTACGGAAGTCTATTCCTCGTTTCGAGAAACGCCATACTCAAGCAAGGATCTGACGCCAATCAGCCAGCTCATCACCACGGCCATAAGCGTGACAGTTAAGGGAGATTCTCCCTGGAATAGTTTGGAGGATCTTGTAGAGTACGCAAAAAAGAACCCGGGCACGAAAATAGGCACCCAGGGTGTGAACTCCCTTGGATCGCTGTTCATGATGCTCATGGCCAAGGCAAATGGGACAACGTTCAAGACCGTTCCATTTCGCGGTGGTTCTAAAATCGTAGCAGCCCTTCTCGGAGGACATGTTCCGATTGGAACGCCGGCCTACTCAAGGGTGAGACGTTTGAATCAGGCGAAAAAACTGAAGACATTGGCCCTGATGGTCGAAGAACGGGTGGACTTCGATCCTGACATGCCCACCGTGGTTGAGTACGGCTATAAACTGCCCTATGTTTCCTTCGTGGGGTTGTTCGGTCCGAAGGGAATGCCTCCGGAGGTCGTAAAAGTCATCGAAGAATCGATTCGTAAGATCAGTGAAGATCCATCCTTCAGAAAGAAAATGATCTCTATGGGGATACAGGTGGATTACAAAGACTCCTCATCCTTCCAAAAGAAGCTGATGCAAGACAAGAAGCGATTACAGGCCCTGTTCAAAGAGAAAGGGTTGGTGAAGTAGGCATAGGCATTTATGGTCGCCAGGCAAATCAGGAAAGGCGAGGGGATTGTTTGGGCGGGCATTGGCGCCGTCATCTGTTTCTTTGCCTGGGGAGAGCATCTGGGTTCTTTCAAAGAACCCGGCCCGGGATTCATTGCCTTTGCGGCCGGGCTTTTGATCCTGGTGGTCGGTCTGGTCATGCTCTTTTCTGCAGCCCTATCTAAACTACCCCAGACAGGCGGTGTCGGTTTTAAAAATGCGGTTCGCTCGGTTTCTCCGGCGCGCCTTGTTTACACCATGGGGCTCTTGTGCGGTTATGCCATCTTTCTTGAGCCCCTGGGCTATGTCCTGGCGACTTTTCTCCTGATGTGGGGCCTTTTCTATGACCGGGAGAGGAACAATTGGGGTTGGGGTTGCCTCTCTTCATTGCTGGCAACCGGGGCCTTCTACCTTCTGTTTGAAGTTGGGCTTGGATTGAGATTCCCTCACGGGCTATTTCCCTGAGGAAACGCGGATTATGGACCTCATTACAGATCTGTTATACGGCTTCGGCCTCGCACTGGCCCCCTCGAATCTCCTGTCCTGTTTCGTGGGGGTCTTCCTCGGGACGCTCGTAGGCGTGCTGCCGGGCATCGGTCCCGTGGGGGCCATGTCACTCCTGCTGCCGCTCACCTTCGGTCTTCAGCCGGTGGCCGGCATTATCGTGCTCGCAGGCATCTATTATGGATCGATGTATGGTGGATCAACCACCTCGATTCTGGTCAATATTCCCGGTGATGCCGCATCGGTCGTCACCTGCCTGGACGGCCATCAGATGGCGCTTCAAGGCAGGGCAGGGCCGGCCCTGGGGATTGCCGCTTTCGGGTCCTTCATCGCAGGCACGTTCGGTTTGGTAGGTCTTGTTCTCCTTGCCAACCCTCTGGCGGAACTGGCTGTCAAGTTCGGCCCCGCCGAATATTTCTCCCTGGTGTGCCTGGGCCTGGTCACGCTGACCTACCTTACACAGGGATCAATCATGAGAGGTTTGGCCATGGCAGGTCTCGGACTTTTTATGAGCCTCGTGGGCCAGGACATTGTCACGGGAAAGGTTCGCTTCAACTTCGGATTGATCGCCTTGCAGGATGGTTTCGGGCTCATCCCGGTGATCATGGGTCTTTTCGGCATTTCAGAAGTCCTTATCAACCTGGAAGGCATCAGTGAAAGAATTATCCTGAAGACAAAAATCAAGAACCTTCTGCCAAACAAGGAAGACTGGCGGAAATCCGCACTGCCTATCGGCAGGGGAACCCTCATCGGCTTCTTTTTGGGCATCCTCCCCGGCGCCGGTGCCATAATGTCCTCTTTTCTGGCCTACGCCGTGGAAAAGAGGTTTTCCAGGAATCCGGAAACATTCGGCAAAGGGGCCATTGAGGGGGTGGCCGGCCCTGAATCGGCCAACAATTCGGCAACGAGCGGCGCCTTTATCCCTTTGTTCTCGCTCGGCATCCCGGCCAGTATATCAACGGCCGTGCTTCTCGGGGCCTTTATGATCCATGGGGTTCAGCCTGGGCCATTACTCGTTGTTCAACACCCCGAGGTATTCTGGGGCACCGTGGCGAGCATGTATGTCGGAAATGTCCTGCTTCTGGTTTTGAATCTGCCTCTTATTGGGATCTGGGTCCAGGTATTGAAAGTGCCTTACAGGACATTATTCCCTTTTATCCTGTTTTTTTGCCTCATCGGGGCCTACAGCGTTAACATGGATACATCCGATATTTACATGATGTTGATTTTCGGAATACTCGGTTATGTGTTGCGAAAGCTCCAGTATGAGCCCGCGCCCCTGGTTCTGGCTCTCGTATTGGGCCCCCTGCTGGAAAGGAGTTTACGGCAGGCACTGATCATTTCCGATGGGAGCCCTCTGGTTTTTCTTACCCGCCCGATTTCCGCCGGCGCCCTCCTCCTGTCCCTGTTATTGCTGTTATCCGCAACCCTGCCGTCACTGCAGAAGAGGCGGACCTTGACCCTTTCGGACAGCGAATGAGGCCATCGGTGTAAATACCGGTTTCATGTTTCAGCTCATCACATTTTATTCGATATTGGAAAACCTGGTCCTCAAGGTCAGGTCAGAGATATTAGGCTCTGCCTGAAAAGTATTTCTTGAAATCGCGGTGGCGAAGCCATGAATCGGGCGTAAAGCCGGGTCCTCTGGGCCCGGATAGTCCGATTCAAGCGATTTCTTTACTTTAAAATATATGCATTTTACCCTTGTTTTTGCCTTACATTTTGGTATAAGCAAGCCAAGATAATCAACCAAAATGTAGGTGAAGGGCATGATACGTATCAAAGATCATAAGCAGAAGGAGCTTTTCGATCCATGGGGTT
>JAFDHO010000237.1 GCA_019308745.1 Deltaproteobacteria bacterium | reverse complement strand
AGGCCTCATTTTTAACAACTGTAATGAATTCGTGGAGTCCATTTACGCCATACTCAAGGCCCAAGGAGTTGTGGTGCCTATTAATACGCGGCTTAGTTACCAGGAAATATCTTTTCTTTTAGATCATTCCGATGTCTCTGTACTGATATTCGATAATAAATTCATCGAAAAGGTGGCAGTATTCTGGGAGACAAACCCAAAGATCAAGCATTACATTGTATGTGATGAGGAAAGTTGCCCCGGTTTTCTCCACTATGAGACGTTGCTGCAGAGTGGCTCTTCAGAAGAACCCTCTGTTTCAGCCCCACAAGAGGAAGACGAGGCATGCATAATTTACACTGCGGGCACCACAGGCCGCCCAAAAGGTGTGGTACTCACGCATCGGAATTTTATCTGGCTTGCCGTCAATTATTGCATAGGTGGTATGACGAGCTTTGAGGATGTCTCTCTATATATATTTCCCCTTTACCACGTCGGCGGGCTTGGCACCTATATTGCGCATACCTTTATCGGAGCAACTGCTGTTTTAAAAGAGAAGTATGATCCGCTTGACTGTCTTGAGACGATTCAAATGGAAGGCATCAATAGATGGAGTGCGATCCCTTCAATCTATGCCGAGATCGTCAATCACCCTGATATCGGGAAATATAATTTGAAATCAATTACCAAACTATCTTCCGGCGCAGCTCCGATGCCTGTGGATCTCAAGTACAGGCTGGCAGAGATTTTTCCAAATGCGGGTATCCTGGACGGCTACGGTCAAACAGAATCAGCAGGGGCCATCACAATGCTCTCAGCTAAGGATGCCTTTAAAAAGCCTGGGTCGGTTGGACTCCCGTATCCGACAAATGAGATCCGGGTGGTAGACGAGGACGACGCAGATGTGCCTGTTGGTGAGGTAGGGGAATTGGTCTATCAGGGTTACACGCGCATGAGCTGTTATTATAAGGATCCAGAGGCAACGGCAGAAGCGCTAAAAGGGGGGTGGATGCATTCCGGAGACCTGGTTAGACTCGATGAGGAGGGTTATGTCTACCTCGTTGATCGAAAACGGGATATGATCATTACAGGCGGCGAAAACGTCTATTGTAGGGAAGTGGAAGAGACCATTGCACGGTTGCCCGGTGTAGAAGAAGTGGCTGTGGTAGGTCTGCCAGACCCCAAGTGGGGGGAGGCCGTCACGGCCATAGTTGTGCCCAGGCCGGGGGCCTATTTGTCTCATGATGAAATAATCGATTATTGTAAGACACAGATTGCCGGGTATAAGGCGCCAAAGCGAGTCATCTTTGCTGATCATCTTCCAAAAAATTCGGTCGGCAAGGTTCTCAAGAGCGAACTAAAGGAGATTTACGCAGTCTAATGTAACTCGAGACAAGCCAGGCCTTCTTTTGAGATCACAACTAGATATCAGCATTGACCGGAATTCAGTTCACTTCCAAGATGGATCTGCAAAACCGAAAGACAAAAAGGAGCCCGACCAACAAGCCAAAAAAGCCAATAGAAGGAGGATAAGGGAACCCAATGACCGGTATAGTTTCTTATGGAGCATATATCCCCCGGTACCGAATTGATCGCAAGGTAATCTTTAAGGCCATGGGATGGTTGAATCCCGCATCCGCAGCTTATGCCCGGGGCGAAAAGGCCGTGGCAAGCTATGATGAGGATAGCCTCACTATGGCTACGGCAGCATGCATGGATTGCCTGACAGGTCTTCCAACTTCGGTAGTGGATGGATTATATTTTGCTTCCACTACCATGCCTTACAAAGAACGATTAAATGCAGGAATCATCGCCACTGCCCTAAACTTGGCCGAAGAAACCCGTTCCGCTGACTTTTGTTCAGGCCTCAAGTGCGGAACCACGGCATTGATCTGCGCCATCGAGGCGATTGAGTCTGGCCGTGCCAAAAATATTCTAATCAGCGCTGCTGATGACCGGCTGGGAAAGATGGGCACGGCAGAGGAAATGATGTTTGGTGACGCCGCAGCCGCCTTTCTTGTGGGCAATGATGATGTTATTGCAGAATTCAAAGGTTCTTTTTCCTTGAGCCTTGATTTTGTGGATCACTACCGCGGTGCAATGTCGAAATACGGGCGTTCATGGGAAGAGAGATGGATACGGGATGAAGGCGTGGATAAGTTCATACCGGCTGCTATTACGGGATTACTGGAAAAATTCGACCTCAACCTGTCCGATTTTGCCAAGGTGATCTATTCCTGCCGATATCCTGCGGCCCATAAAAAGATAGCCAGGAAACTGGGGCTGGATCCCAAGAACATCCAGGAAACAATGATGAATCAAATCGGGGATACAGGCTCGCCACATCCTTTATTGATGTTTATCAAGGCTCTTGAGGATGCGCGACCTGGGGAAAAGATCCTGGTTGTCAGCTTCGGAAGTGGATGCGACGCTCTCATGTTTGAAGTAACAGACAGAATCAGTGAACTTAATGAAAACAAGGGACTTAAAACACGGCTTGACAGGAAATGTGAACTGACCAGTTATGAAAAATATGTGGTGTTCAAAGGGCTGGGCCAGGCCGATCTTGGCCTTCGGGCCGAGGAGGATATATGGACTAGATGGAGTTTCCTCTGGAGGAACCGAAAAACGATTCTTGGTCTTGTCGGCAGCCGCTGCAAGGTTTGTGGTACACCCCAATATCCGCCCCAGCGTGTATGTGTTAATCCAGGGTGTGGAGCCATTGATAAAATGGAAGAATATCCATTTGCCAACAAACGTGGACGAATTTTCAATTATACTGGCGACATGCTTGCTGCATCTTTTGATCCTCCGGCTATACATGGCCAAATTGATTTCGAAGGTGGTGGTCGTTACTGGTTCGACTTTACAGATTGCTCGCTGGGTGAACTCAAAGTCGGTATGCCAGTCCGGATGAGTTTCCGCAAAAGGTATTACGATGACAGGAGAGACATTCATGGATACTTCTGGAAAGCAATGCCTAAAAAGGAGGATGAGTAGATGGCAGCGGGTATAAAAGATAAAGTGGCTATATTGGGAATGGGTTGTACCCGTTTTGGAGAACGTTGGGATACCAATGGTGAAGATTTGATCATCGAAGCCTTTGTAGAATGTTTAGAAGATGCTGGAATCGAGAAAAAGGAGATCCAGGCCGCATGGTGGGGCTGTCATTTTGACCAGGTCAATTACGGCAAGGCGGCGGTGCCTCTTTCCACGACACTAAAACTACCCTTCATTCCGGTAACCAGAGTGGAAAACTGGTGCGCTACCGGCACCGAGGCATTTAGAGGTGCATGTTATGCTGTGGCCTCGGGAGCCTATGATATAGCTCTGGCGTTGGGGGCGGAGAAGTTAAAGGACACCGGTTATGGAGGACTCCCGGGCGGAGGGAACGTGAGCCAGCTTAGTGCCATGATCAAGCCCAACTACACGGCCCCGGCAGGCTTTGCACTCCTCGCAACCAGCTATATGGCCAAGTACGGAATACCCCCCGACGAGTTGAAGAGGGCAATGGCCCATATCTCCGTCAAGAGCCACGCCAACGGCTTTCTAAACCCCAAGGCACATCTCCGCCGGCGCATCACAGAAGAGGATGTGATCAATGCGCCCATGGTAGCATGGCCTTTGGGGCTTTACGACTGCTGTGGCGTCAGCGATGGGGCAGCCGCAGCAATAGTCACAACCCCGGAGATTGCCAGGAGTCTCAAAAAAGACCTAGTTATGGTAAAGGCCCTCCAGATTTCAGTAACTTCGGGAGAGGAGGCTGCTTATTCGGGTTGGGATGGGAGTTATGTAATGACAACCACGCAGGCTGCAAAATGGGCTTACGAGGAAGCGGGGATCAAGAACCCTCGAAAAGAGATAAGCCTGATGGAATTGCACGATTGCTTTTCCATCACTGAACTTTCCACTTACGAGGATCTTGGCATTTCCCCGAGAGGTAAGGCAATGAAAGACATCATGGACGGCTTTTTTGACCTGGATGGGAAAATTCCCTGCCAGCCTGACGGGGGTTTGAAATGTTTTGGACATCCCATCGGGGCCTCCGGATTGAGAATGCTTTACGAGGTTTACAACCAGCTGCTGGGTAGATGCGGAGAAAGGCAGGTAAAAGACCCGCATCTAGGTCTTACCCATAACCTAGGTGGGCTTCCCAGCGCAAGTGTTTGTAGCATAGCCATTTTGGGAAGGGGATAACCAATGATTCTGGAGGGTAAAGTCCATTGAACAGTTTAAGTAAGGTGTCATAGGGTCCTCTAAAAGACAAACTTTTAAAGGAGAAAGGAGAAAAAAAATGAGAAAATGCTTTCTTCTATTTGTGAGTTTGGCCCTGGCAGTTGGCCTCATCATCGTGGGGGCTAACAATTCGGCATTTGCCCAAAGTTCAGATAAACCGGTCGTATGGAAAATTTCATCAGCTTTCTCACCTGGAAGCTTCCTTTATAGATATCTCCTTCCCAGGTATCGTGATGAGGTATCCCAAAGGAGTAACAACAGGCTCCAAATAAGGACGTTCCCCCCCGGCGCCCTTGTAAAAGTCAGGGAACTGTTCAATGCTGTACAAAAAGGCGTGGTCCAAGGGGGAATATCAGCAGGGCTCTATAATGCTCGTCTAATTCCAGAGGCGATTATAGAAACCGGACTTCCACAAAGCTTTGCAGACTACAGAGATGCTGTTGAATTCTATTATAAATACAAGGGTGGAAAGGCACTGGATCTGATAAGAGAGGCATACGCCGAAAAGGGGGTTTATTACCTTGGGATTTATCCCCTTGCATCCTATGTTCTTATGACCAAATTCCCTGTACACCAGCTCGCTGACTTAAAGGGCAGGAAACTTCGTACCTTTGGTCCTTATTCCCTGCTTGCCAGAAAATTGGGTGTTGCAACTGTATCAATTCCTGGCGCAGAACAGTATATGGCTTTACAAAGAGGAACGGTTGAGGGGACTATTTATCCCTTCTATGCCCTGGAGATGTACAAACTGAAAGAAGTAATTGATTATGTCATCCTTCCTCCTATGGCGGGCGCCATTATGATAAATATCTACATAAACAAGAAGGCGTGGGACAAGCTTCCAGATGATTTAAAAAAGATATGCAATGATGTCGCCACCGAACTGGTGCCCTGGGTTTGTGCTGAAACAGCAAAATTGGATGAGAAATACCTTGCTGCAGCCAAGGCCAAAGGGGTAAAGATGCTCACCCTTCCAGACGAAGAGGCCCAGAAACTCAAAATCATAGCCGTGAAGACATGGGATGTTTTCGCCAAGAAGAGCCCGCGATGTAAAGAGCTTGTGGATATGCTTAAGGACTATTTGAAAAAGAAAGGAAGAT
>JAFDHO010000236.1 GCA_019308745.1 Deltaproteobacteria bacterium | reverse complement strand
CCGCTCATGCGTTTCACTTCAACACCATCCCTGTAAAAAAGGAACGTAGGCAAGCCCATGACGCGCAGTCTTGCGCAGAGCATGCGGTTTTCCGCGGCATTGAGCTTTGCCACCTTTAGTCTTCCTTCATACTCTTTTTCCAATTCTTCCACAGAGGTCATGAGCGCAAGACAGGGCCTGCATTGTGGACCCCAAAAGTCCACGAGAACAGGTTTGTCGGATTGGCTGACTTCGCTTTCATAATTGTCCCTGTTGAGTTCTATGGCCATACTATTTCCCTCCGTCGTTTCTTTCGATTAGAAATGATATCCCGTCTGCCAATTGGGTCATGCGCCCCAGAAAAAGGCTTCCCTTTGCCAAAAACATCGCCCTGCTTATCTTTCCCTCTTTCATCTTCTTCACAGCATGCCCCAAAACGGGTACGGCCGAGGCGATGTGGCCCTGTGTCGGGGAGAATCCCAGCATGCCCCGAGTCCTGATAAAATCCTCCAAGGCGCCCCGCTCTATCTCCTTGCGGAGCACCGCAAAGCTGCCGATAATTCGGTAGTTGGTTCTGGGGACATTGCCGCTACCCTGTGGCTCCGTCAATTCAGGGTTGTGCATCTCGGTTGCGAATTTATCGATATCGGTTAACCTCATTCCCAAGCGGTCCAACGGCTCGATGACCAGCTTCTCGAAAATCGCTTGCTGTGAGGACCCCGAGCTTATGTTGTGCTTACCCACCGAGTCCAGCCTTATTACCGGGCTTTGCCCATCGTCTTGACTTATCCATATAGCGATCCCAGCGAGGACATCTTCAAGGATGGGCATGTCACTGCGAAGATGTCCATGGAACTTCATCCCGAGTTTGGCAAAGGATCCCCCGGCAACAACCGCCACGTTTCTGAAGACATTGGAACTTACGAGGCCGGCCCCGATTACGGTCGCGTGAACGGGGGCACAGCAAAAGGCCTTTGTATCGGACCCCGTCGCATTGACACAACCGCTGAGCTCTCCTATGGCTTTGGCCATATTCCCCCCGCCTCGATTATAGCGGTCTCCTACTGCCTCTTCTCCACACCCTATGAGGTAGTCGAAAATATCTGGAGACGCAAACTTGGAAGTCAGGTGTCTCAGGGCCATGACCCCGCTTGCACGATTGGTGAAGTTCTCGATCAAGATATCCGGTATAAGATTGAAATCCTGCTCATGGCCGCGCTGGCAGCATCCAATCAACCGATCCCTGTTGATGTAAAGTGGCATGGCCATTTCTTCATCGATAGCCCTTCGAATTCGCTCCAAGGGAACTCCCCTGCCTTCGATCCTCTTTATGTCTTCCTTTGTAATGAGAGGATGGGGTCGCAAGCGGCCGACCACTTCTTCAAGGAACTCATCCTCCAAAAGCAGGAGATCGAACTCGTCACAAATCTTCATGACCCCGTAGAATTCTTCTTCGGGCATAATCTCACCGAAGGGACCTTGCCGCGACGCATTCCTGACCCCGTTTTTGTACCAGGGCGTAGGCATCTCAAAAAGCTCTTCAGGGTCCAAGTTACCAATGAACACTTGATTGGGCGGATAAGCAACGGCTTTTTCAAAGGGATTAAGGTGACCAAGGAGCTCTTCCAGTAATGCAGGACTTTCGCGGACTTCCCGGGACGGTTTGGAGCCGTGCCTCACCATATTCGGCACGTGTGCCAGAAAATAGCTAACTGCTTTGATCACGGGCTTCTGGTTATGATTTGATGATCTGTCGGCCATTCTTCCTCCTTACGCATTCACCTCGGTATTCATGCCTTCGCCACAAGCAGGGCGCTCTCGCGTCTCCAGCCCCTTCCTGTGGAAAGCGGCTGGATCCTGTCTTGCCGTGTTCGTAGGCTTTTAGGTAGCCCACTGAAACAGCTCTTGACCCACCAGGTCTGCCTCTAAGGCCTCAAGAGCCCTTTCCACGATAACCCGGCGCAGCCGTTTTTCTTCTTTTGGCTCAAATTCTGCGTTTCCGACTGGGTGTACGATTCCGGCCCCTGGGACAATCCTGTTTGAACCGACCATCAAGGCTATCGGTGTCATCGTGGTGATCTGAACCGTAGGCAGACCATTTCGCTCCAATTCCTTTGTAATCACTGCTCCGCAGCGAGTGCTTGTCCCTCATGTGGAGGTTAATATCACACCATCTATACCATCCGATCTCATAGACTCTGCCATTCCCCTGGCAATTGCTTCGGCATTCCTCAGAGAAGTTGCCACTCCGGCCGTGCTGTATATCCTGTCATGAATCTTTCCAACCACGCCCTCGGCCTCCAATTCTCGCGCAACATCAAGAGGAACCAGGCGGTTGGGATCCTCATTGACAAGATAAGTATCAAAACCCATGTGGTTGGCCTCGAACCTCTGAGGGCTCAAGGACTTGATTCCTGCAACACTATAAACGGCAAATCTTGTAGAGCGATTGGATTCCATCCTGTCCGGATTTCCCTTCGGTACAAGGCCTCCATCTGTCGCCAGGGCAATGGTCGCAGAGGCAAGATCCTTTCTCAGGCGGGCAGGCCTAACCCGATCAAATCGAGGCAGGTCGAGCTCGGGTTCAAAGGGAACACCCTTGATTTTGGCCAAGACCATGTCTACCGCCCGCGCCGCCGCGGTCTTCTCAGTAAATACGTTCTTTATGATACCGCGAGCAAAATACCCCTCTTCATTGGGGGGTCCGAGGGGATCTTTCCTCAAAAGCTTCATCCCGATCAAGACCATCCTTGAAAGCGCATCGCTCATACCCCTCACAGACTCATCGGTTTTGACGATGTATACATGCTCCCTGAAGAGATCTACGCCCGGATTTTCTTCAAACATACCGGTCACGGCAGGAATTCCAAGGCGCTCTTGAACGTTCTTGCAGATCTCCCCGCAGGCCACGCCGTATCGCCCTGCATTGAAAGCAGGACCCGCGATCACCATGTCCGGTTCGTAGCCGCTGATCTTTTTGATGATCTCGTTGATTGCCCGGGCCCTATTCTCTGCATAGTAGTTGTCACCGCAAATGATTGTTCCCACAACTTCTCCCCACTCCTCCGCAATTTTCCTGATGGCCCTTCCCGGTCCAACAGGGCCGTCTTGCGCCTGGGGACCTGTATCTGCCCTCTCTTCTCCTCCGATCCCTCCGAAGAATTGGTTCAAGTAATGGACAATCCTGGTCTTGGAAGCCACTGGAAACCTCCTTGATGTATTCTATCATCTCAGTGCGCGAACCTTAGCAAGTCCCTGGCCCGCAGGGCGGTGCCCGGGTACAAGATCCTCTGGCAAACCGAAAAGAAAAGGTGAAGCCAATTCAGTACCTCATTGGGCGTATGTTTGTGATTCCTTCCTGGTCCAAGCCTCCCCTTATGAAGCGGAAGACCTTATGAAGCTCGCCATCGGAGGGTTGACCGGAAGGCAAGGTTACTCTTTTCCCGACTATTCTCTCCACGCCGGGCAAGTGAAGGGGCACGTACTGGTTCCCAGTGCTGACAATTGCCCTGGCACCCGGGAGATTGAACACTTCTCCGATCTCTCCCTGGTTAGAACGGTCGAAGATTATGAGCACGGACTTCATGCCGAGGTCCTCGCATCGCTGGGCCGTTTGGGCCAGATCAATGTCAGGGGCCCCACTGCTCGCTTTGGTTAAAATAACTCCGTCTGCACCCAGGATTGACTTTGCCAAGTTGGCGGCCATAGCCGCTGACCTCTCCCTTTCAGGCTCGGTGACGCGGGAGACGGTCAGAATAACACCGACAAAACTGAGCTCTTTCCCGTGTCTTTGGTAGAGTTCTTTGATCACCGGATGATTCTGAATCACATAGGTCTCTGTACCGACACCGTCATAGGGATTCACAATAGCGCCGTCAAACACCTCGTTTGGATGGATGATTGTCGGAAGGAATAGCCTGATATTATCGCCATAAAGAATGGGCTCCCCGGGAATGGCCGGGTAGCTGGTGCAATGGACCATGTAAATATAGGCGATCTTGGGCAGATCATCCGTGCCTTTGCCGATTTCCGGCACCGACGGAAGCTCGTAAGTCTCAACCTCATCAGGAGCTATGTTTAGCCCTGCCTTCCCCAGATAAGATGCTGCCTTCAGGCTGGCCATTTTGATGGCGACTCTGTATCCGTTCCGGCTCACTCCTTGGGCAGGAAAAGGTATGACCACGATGTTGTGGACTCTCCCGTAAAGATGGATCTCTGCTGCCGGTCCAGACATATCGATAATAAAACCAAGCGCATCTTCTGCCTGCGTGAGATCCTTAGAATCGCTTTGGTCGTTGAGCACCACGGCGGTCCCGCGAAGTACGCAGGTTCTCCCCTCTCCGGCTATGGCCATTTCGCTCAAGGCACCGGGGAAATCCTTGCATGGTCCTTCAATCTTTGTCCGCGGTTCAACGACGTCAACGACTTGAAGTATTCGGCAGCTCTCGCCCGGATGAGTTATCTCGATATCAACTTTACTGAGCCTTTTGTCTTCCTCTAGGAGACTTATCAATTCAGACCGGTTGATGTAGAGAGTCCTTTCACGAATCTCAGTTCGTTCGCCAAATTCCGCCCCTTCGATATTTATGATGTCTAATTCCAGTTTCACGCGATCACCCCGTGCTTTCACAACAAGTAATTACACCTCTCCATAAACACCACTTTTTTAGCTTGCCAAAGGCCACAAAGTCAAGATAAAAATTTAATATTAAATTTTATTTTGCATGCTAATACTTCAGTATCTCCGCCCCTATCCTCTTTCCCATGGAGTCCCTCCCTGATCCGGAGCGTTCTCGCGAGAGTCAAGGATTCCTGCTCCAATGAAATCCACTGCTTTTCTGAACGCTGGGGTGACCTGTCAATTCATTTATCGAAGGCGTTAGAAGCTCCAGTTGTTTCAAGGGCTCTCAAGGCCTTCAGGACGATTTCTCTTCGAAGCACTCTCTCTTCCTTTGGATCCAATTCCACGTTTCCCACCGGGTGAACGATACCCGCACCTCGAATCACTCGATTCGCCCCCACCATAATGGCTATCGGTGTCATCGTGGAGATTTGGACCGTAGGGATTCCAGCCCTCTCCAGCTCCTTTGCGATCACTGCACCGCAGCGCGTGCTTGTGCCTCATGTGGAGGTGAGAACAACCGCGTCAACCCCTTCCCCCTTCATACTCTCTGCCATACCAATGCCAATCCTTTTTGCATTCGCCAGAGAAGTGGCCACACCGGCCGTTGCATATACTCTCCCATGAACCTCACCTACCAATCCCCGCCTCTCCATTTCACGTAGTGCGTCCAGAGGTACGAGACGATTGGGATCTTGATCAACAAATTTCGTGTCATATCCCCCGTG
>JAFDHO010000235.1 GCA_019308745.1 Deltaproteobacteria bacterium | reverse complement strand
CTTGCCTGCCTGGATGAGGCCCTTAAATCTTTTGACCAGGCCCCCATATTCACTATCCACAGCTTCTGTAGGAGAATGCTCCATGAGTATGCCTTTGAAAGCGGCGCCCCCTTTAATCCAGAGCTGATAACCGAGCAGGAAGATATCAAGAGAGAGATAGTCGATGATTTCTGGCGAATACATTTCTACTGGGCAAGCCCGCTCTTTGTCAATTACGCCCTTGAGAAAAGGTTTAGCCCTGACGCACTGCTCCGGTTGGTGGCCCAGGGAATTGACCGGCCCTACTTGAAGGTCATTCCGGAGATTGAATTGGGGGACACCACCACCCAAGAGAGGAGATTTCAGGAGGCCTTTCACAGGGTCGCAGAGGGTTGGAAGGGGGCAAGGGGGAGGATAAGGGAGATCCTCGAAGGCAGTGAAGCCCTGCACAGGGGCCGTTATCCCCGGGCCAGGATTCCCCTCTGGATCAATAACATGGATTACCTTGTGCTTACGGGAGGAGACGACACCGGCCTGTTCGAAGATTTCAGGAAATTCACGGTAACAGAGATCAGGGCGGCAACAAAAAAGTATTACGATCCCCCTGACGATTCCTTCTTCCATGTCTGTGAGGAATTGCTGGAGATGCAGAGTGAGTTGCGGGGGGCATTTGAGAAACGTCTCCTGGCGCTGAAGGTCATGCTCTTTCAATACGTGAGGGAGAAGCTGCCCTTGAAGAAGGAAGAAAAGAACGTCCAGCATTTCGACGATCTCCTCACCAGGCTTGAGAAAGCCCTCTACGGAAAGGGTGGAGACATACTGGCCTCTGCCATAAGAAAAAAGTTCAAGGCGGCCATGATAGATGAATTTCAGGATACGGATCCCATTCAATATGCGATCTTCAAGAGGATCTTTCACTCCGGAGAGGGAAGCCTATTTCTTATCGGGGACCCCAAGCAGGCCATATATGGTTTTCGCGGAGCGGACATTTTCACCTACATGGCCGCTGCAAGGGAGGTGGAGAAGAGGTACACCCTGCAAAGGAACTGGCGCTCGGAGCCCGGCCTCGTAAGAGCTATCAATACCATTTTTTCAAACTCGAAGCGCCCCTTTGTTTACAGGGAAATCGGCTTTCAGCCTGTCGAGCCCGCGGAGAAGGAGGAGCAAGAAGTCCTTAAGATAGACCCTGACAACCGGGAGCCCCTTCAAATATGGTTGCTTGATGCGGGGAAACTGGCAGAGCCGGGTAGGGTAATAAACAAGGAAGATGCAAGGGGTTTGATTCGAAAGGGGGTCGTGGGGGGGATATCCCGGCTGGTTCACCAGGCAAGGCAGGGCAGGGCGTTCATAGGGCAAAGGCCCCTGGAGGAAAGGGATATCGCCGTGCTGGTCAGGAAAAACAGAGAAGCCGAACTTGTACAGCAAGACCTCTCGGCCCTTAACATACCGAGCATTGTATACAGCTCTGCCAATCTCTTCGAGTCCCACGAGGCCCGGGAGCTGGAGAGGGTACTCGCAAGTATCGCAGAACCGGGCAACGAAGCCCTTTTCAAGGCCGCCCTTTCAACGGATATGCTGGGCTTGAAAGGAGAATCCATAGAGACCTTGATGGCAAATGACGGGGAATGGGAAAAGCGTCTTGTAACGTTCAGGGAGTACAACCACCTCTGGCAGGAACAGGGCTTCATAAGGATGTTTCGTACCTTGCTATTGAGAGAGGGGGTGCTCGTGCGTCTCATGGCATACAGGGACGGCGAACGACGCTGCACCAACCTGCTTCACCTGGGGGAGACACTGCACAGGGTATCGACAGAGAAGAAGCTTGACATGACAGGCCTGCTGAAGTGGCTCATGGAACAAAGAACCTTTGGTACCCTGAGGGTCGAAGAATACCAGTTGCGCCTGGAAAGTGATGAAAACGCGGTAAGGATTATTACCATGCACCGGTGCAAGGGCCTGGAATATCCGGTGGTGTTCTGTCCCTTTACCTGGGATGGATCTCTGGCCAATAGAAAAGGAGAGCTTGTCTTCCATGACAAAAACGAGGAGATGCGTTTGACACTGGACCTGGGATCCGAGATAGAAGAACACCGCTTCAAGGCGGAAGAGGAGTCCCTGGCCGAAAACCTGCGGCTGCTTTATGTCGCTCTCACCCGGGCGAGGAATCGCTGCTATCTTGTCTGGGGGAGGATAAAGGAAGCAGAGACCTCCGCGCCCGCATATCTTTTCTATTACAAGGATCCGGGAGAAGAAGCAGATATTGCGAGAAAGACTGCATTGATTGTGAACTCTTTGAGCGATAAGGAATTTCTGAAGGCTCTGGCGGATATCCAGGAAAGGGCAGGGGGAACAATAGGCATAGGTGATAATCCTTCAGACGATGCACTTGTCCTTTCTCTTCCCTCTGAAAGGGAGAGACCCCTTGAGTCAAAGAGATTCAAGGGAGAAATCAACAGGCAATGGAGGGTCTCCAGTTTCTCGTCCCTTGCCCATGGCCAAAGGCACGGAGAGGAATTGCCCGACCATGATGCAGTAAGTGAAATAGAAGAAGAGACTGAAGAGATGACCGCAGAGAAGGAAGTCGAGCAAGATACCGTGACCATCTTCTCCTTTCCGAAGGGAACCAGGGCTGGAATCTTCTTCCATGACATATTGGAGCACTTGGATTTTACTGCTGACTCCGCCCTTGCAAGGGAGCTTGTTTCCAGCAAACTTGCCTCCTACGGGTTTGAAATCGCGTGGCTGGATGTCGTCTGCGAAATGATTCATAAGGTAGTGTCCTTGCCCCTTGATCCGAGGGATGAGGGGCTTTGTCTCTCAAAGATTCCGAACCAGGACCGGCTCAATGAATTGGGGTTCTATTTCCCTCTCCAGCAGATTTCCGTCGAGCGGCTGAGGGCCATTTTCGCCAAGGGGCCTCATAAGGACATACTCCAGTACTATCCTCAATACCTTGAAAGACTTGAGTTCTCGCCTGTCAAAGGTTTCATGAAGGGTTTCATGGACATGGTATTCAGGTGGAAAGATCGTTTCTACCTGGTTGACTGGAAATCCAATTTCCTTGGCCCCAGGATAGAAGACTATAGGCAGGATAATGTTTCCATGGCCATGGAAGAAAACTTTTATCATTTCCAGTACCATATCTACACCATTGCCCTGGATCGGTACCTGGAGATGAGGGTACCCGGTTATAGCTATGAGAAAAATTTCGGCGGCGTTTACTACATCTTTTTGCGAGGCGTGGACCCGGGGAAGGGTCCGGAATATGGCGTATTCCGGGACCGGCCTGCCGCGCAATGGATAAGGGCATTGGGCGAAGCCCTCATGGCCAGGGACAGGGAACAGGGGCAAAGGGATGCGTGAAGATCAGTCAACAGGGGCAGGGGGGGGTTGTGCAGGAATGTTAGAAGGGGAAGGTCTTGAGGTCCTCCAGGAGAAGGGAGTCCTTTCATTTCTGGATATCCACTTTGCCCGGTTTGTCTCAGGACTTGCAGAGAAGAACAACGACTTGGTCAGCTTCTCGGCAGGGCTTCTGAGCAGCCACACCAGGCAGGGGCATATCTGCCTTGACCTCTCGGCAATGGCGGGCAGACCCCTGTGGGAACAGGAAAAGGGAGAGGACCCGTTCACCTGCCCGAAGCTCAAGGAGTGGAAAGAGGGTCTTGAGCAGTGCGGGGTCGTCGGGAGCCCAGGGGAGTACAGGCCCCTTATCCTCGATGAGGGCCTCAAGCTCTATCTCTACAGGTACTGGGAATACCAGCACAAGCTGGCCGAATCCCTAAGGGATAGGGTGGAAGGTCTTCAGCCCCCCGCGGACCTTGAAGGGCTTAAACAGGGACTGTCAAGGCTGTTCCCGGGAGATGCTTCTGACGGGGTTATGGACATGCAGAAGGTGGCTGCCTTTACGGCCCTGAGCAAGAGGTTCTGTGTCATCTCGGGCGGCCCCGGGACAGGAAAGACCACAACGGTCGCCAAGATCCTGGCCCTGCTCCTGGAACAGGGGCACGCAACGAAGCTCCGGATAGCACTTGCCTCTCCAACTGGAAAAGGGGCCACCAGGATGCAGGAAGCCATAAGAGAGGCCAAGGAGAACCTTCCCTGCCAGAGGGACATCAGGGACTCGATCCCCTCGGATGCCTCCACCATCCATAGGCTCCTGGGATCGATCAGGGGCAGTCCCTATTTCAGACATAATAGCGACAATCCCCTGGCTGTGGATGTCCTCGTGGTGGATGAGGCCTCGATGGTAGACCTTGCCCTGATGTCCAAGCTGGTTCAAGCCCTTCCCGCGGAATGCCGAATGATATTGCTGGGAGACAAGGACCAGTTGTCATCGGTGGAAGCGGGGGCGGTCCTTGGAGATATCTGTGATGTAGAGCCTTCCTCAACCTTTTCAAAGGCCTTTTCCGGGATGCTCCGGCGGGTAACAGAGTATGATCTCCGTCCGGGGGGAAAGGAACCGAAGGGAATAAGAGACTGTATCGTGCAACTTGACAGGAGCTACAGGTTCCCCCGGGACAGCGGTATCGCTGTTTTGAGTCATCTGGTCAACAGAGGTGACGGAGACGCCGCCATGGACTGCCTCATGGATGGCCGCTATGGTGACATCCAATGGAAGCCCCTGCCAAGTCCCGACGACCTATCCAGGAGGATCAGGGAGAGGATCCTGGCACATTATGGCGGCTACATGGCAAAGTCCGGTCCCGGGGAGTGCCTTCAACTCTTCGATCAGTTCAGGATCCTTTGCGCCATAAGGGAAGGCCCCTACGGTGTAAGGGCCTTGAACATTCTTGCGGAGAAGATCCTGAAGGACAAGGGGATTATCCGGCCGGAAAGGGGATATTATGCGGGCAAACCCATTATGATAACCCAAAATGATTACAGCCTGGAGCTGTTCAATGGTGACTTAGGCGTTATCCTGCGGGATCCCGGGGGGGCAAGGGATCTTCGGGCCTTTTTCCCGGAAAAGAACGGCGGATTTAGGAAGATCCACCCTGCCAGGCTTCCCGAGCATGAGATGGTCTATTCGATGACGGTCCATAAGAGCCAGGGTTCCGAGTTCGACAGGATCCTCCTGATTCTTCCTGACCGGGACACTCCTCTTTTGACAAGGGAGCTCGTTTATACGGCAGTAACCAGGGCCCGGGAGCGCGTGGAAATATGGTGCAAGGAAGATATCTTCCGCGCTGCCGTGGCCAGGCGCACCGAGAGAAGATCAGGGTTGCGAGAGGCCCTATGGAGGTCGGAAACTTCCTAGCTCAATAGATAATGGTAACATTTTAGCCGTTTGAAAAGCGATTCAGAGAACTCGGTGATGGACGAACGGGGGTGATGATGCCTTTTCTTGCGTTCCGAGCCTCCCGGGCTGGTCTTTTCTGCGACT
>JAFDHO010000052.1 GCA_019308745.1 Deltaproteobacteria bacterium | reverse complement strand
AATCCGTGGAAGCGTTGATTTTTCTAGCTCTTGGCTCTCTCTGCTCAAAACCTTTACTAACACGCTTTTTCCTGCTATCCTTCTTTCGTCTTTTAACCATCTGGGTATCCTCCTGTTTTTTTTGTTTCTATTTGAAACCTTTAATAACAGGAGCCCCAGATGGTTTTTCAAGTATTTTTTACTTCATCGTGCAAAATCCAGGTACTTAGATTGCTCAAAAGGTGTCACCTTATATTCTCACAATCATCTTCACTTTGTCCGCATTTAACAAAGCATTTTATGGCTTCGTACCCAGAGTATGCTGTACTAACCCATCCAACATAAGGAATGGCTTTTATAGCCCATTCTTTGACTAGCTTTTTTGCTGCTTCTTTTGCAACCTTTGTGGCGCCTTGCATAGCCAGCTCTCCCACTACGACAGGTGCAATACATGTCACAGAACAATTAAGGTAATCGGCACTCTGTGTAATAGCATTTTCAAAATTCCTCTTTAAAGCTCTTCCCTCAGTGTCTAATCCGGGTATTCCTCTCCCAAAGGGTATGCCAAGAGGATTAAATAAGCCCTCAGGATCAGAATAATTAATAGGGTTATTCCCTGTATAAGCAAAAAGATTAATCCCGCCTACTTGTCCTATCTGATCCGGCGTTAAGTACCTCCCTGTCCTCGGGTCGTAGTAGCGGTGGTAGTTGTAATGGAAGCCGGTCTCTTCGTCATAGTACTGGCCTGGAAGGCGGAAGTTGTTTTCAACCAGGGAGTTGGGATGCACCTGCGCCTCGCCAAAAGGTATATACATGGCACTCCACACGATCTCCCCCCATTCATCCACCATAAGCTGAGGCACCCCAAGCCTGTCATTGAGGTAATAGTACAGGGTATCGGCCAGTAAATCAACCTTGGCCACCCTGATCTTGCCCATGTACAGATACTCCGAGGCGATGGCACCGTCCTCATCTGCCTCTCCGATGAGGTTCCCATCAAGGTCATAGATGAAAAGAGTCGTCTTACCACCTGCCCTCTTCACCACTCTCTGACCCAGTGCATTGTATAGATACTTTCCCAAGATGTTATCCTGTTCGTCTACTACCTTCTCGAGCCTGCCCCGCTGATTGAAAGAGAGGGCTTTACCCCCGATGCCGGTGGTATTGCCTGCAGCATCATATTGGTAGGTGATGGTGCCCTCTGGCCCTGCGATATCCTTCAGCATGTTGCTGCCATCCCAGTAGGAGTATACCTCCTCCCTGGTATTGATCTTCCTGCCGAGCCTGTTTCCCACCCTGTCATAGGTATAGGACACTGTTCCATACCAGCCCTTCGCACTGCTTAACCTCCCCAGGACATCATAGCTGAAGGACTGGTTGTACCACGAGGTGTTGGTGGCGGTGATGGAGATGAGATTGCGGTTGTTGTCGTATGAGTACATGCGCTCCATCGGCTGCCCTGGATTGGCCACCTCCAGACACCCGCACTCCCCCTGGGAGTTATTTACCGCTCCACCATAGCCTGTAGCAAGGCCTCTTGGCCCCCCAAAGGGATTGTATGTCATGTCGGTGACAAGGGGAATGCTGACCGTATCTTTGATCATGGATAGAGACTTCATCCTCCCCATAGAATCCCTGGTATATTCCATTACTCTTCCGCTCGGATATCCCACCTCCATCACCCTGCCCGAAGGGGATAAGACCCTGGAAAACCCAAAGCTTCTCCCTAAAACCGTGCTCTCCTTGCCCCTCAGCCTACCCCTGCTGTCATAGGTAAAGGTGGTTGTGCCCGTTTCATCTGTGATAGCAGTCCTTTTCCCCTTGCCATTTATGCCTTGATCATAGGTAAAGAGGATGTCTTCTGAGTTGTCAGGATAATGGATGGCAGTGAGCCTGTTGAGGACATCGTAGTCATATCGCGCAGTTATCCCCCTTGCATCGGTCCTTGCGACAAGGTTATTGGCACCATCATAGCAGTAGCTTATCCTGCCCCTGTCAGGGGATTCCTCTGTGAGTAATCTTCCCAGATCATCATACTCATAGGTGGTCTCATGAGCCTCTGCGTCTTTTATGGATACGAGGTTTCCATGGCGGTCGTAAGAGTATTCCGTGACAGCTCCAAGGGGTTGTGTAACCTTCACGAGACGGCCAAGGAGATCATACCGGTACCCGGTGCTGTTGCCCCCAGGATCAATGATGGTGATCACATTGCCTGCCATGTCATAGACATACTCGGTATAAGAGCTATTTGCATGGACCTCCTCCCAGAGTTTCCCCGGATAATCAGGGTGGGTGTAGTCCCAGCGTTTTACATAGGTCCTGGTCCCATCTTTGCCGTATTTCCCCATCTCCACCCTGTTCCCCTGGGAGTCATAGCCATAGGCAATGTAATTACCCTCCATATCAGTGATCCTGGTGAGCCTGCCGTAGGTAGTATCATAGGCAAAGTCTCGGGTTACACCGTCTTCATCCGTAAGAGAGAGCGGTCTGCCTGAGAGGTCGTAGGAGATATCCGTGGAGCTTCCATCATCACTGTGAGTAATGGTCGTAGTCCTCCCAAGGGAATCATATGTGAAGCTCCTCGATTGAGCGTTTACATCTTCTATATTGCCCACCCTTCCGGCAGGATCGTAGCCTGAGAAGAGTGTCGTGCCTATCAGAGGCTGGGTGATGGAAAGAAGATCCCCTGTTGTATCATCATAGGAGAAGGTGACGGTATCCCCTGTCCCCGGCAGGGGACCGTCTATGGAGATCACCTGGCCCTTGGAGTTATGCGTGAGCTTTGTCACATACTCATAGGGGACTACTTCTCCCGTACTATCCCTGGTGTAGCCTTTCTCTACAACACGCGACAGGAGCCTCTGAGGTGCTTCATTGGGGATACCATCTCCGTCACTGTCATAGTCCCAGATGGTGACCTTATCTCCAGGGCCAAGGACACCGGCCTCGGTCCTCTCCAAGGGGACGTTCATCCCAGGGTGGTAGGTGTAGATCATGACCCTCTCTAAGGAAGTGCCCGATGCCAGGATCACTTTGCCGGGGTTCCCCCTGGAATCATACTCCCCGTAGAGGGTGATAGCCCCTGAGGCGGATTCCTCTTCTATAAGGTTGAGGTTTGTATCATAGGTCCACCTTATGGCACTTTCTTCCCTGTAGGCAAAGGGGAGAGAGCCCCCTTCCATGGAAAGGACCCTTCTCCTTCCCCCCATATCCCCTATGAAGTACCTCCTCATGACCCCGTAGGCATCGGTCACCTCTGCCTCGGTATCTCCCACATAGCTTATCTCCACCCCCTTTCCCATGGTATGAAAGCTCTTTACCACCCGGTCATCAGCACCATACTCCCAGGTAGAAACGACATGGGAGAGCTTGTCCCTCTTCTCGGTCAGGTTGTGTCGATCATAGGGGTCGGAGTAGGTGTAATCAAAGCCTGAGCCGTCCTCATAGGTGACGCTTACGAGGTTTCTCTCGGTATCATACCCGTAGCTTACCCCTATCCCTCCGGGACCCAGGACCTTCCCCAGGAGACCCTGCTCGTTGTAGGAGAAAGAGAGCATCCTGCTGCTTGAAAGGTCTCTTACCACACTGATGCGGCCTTCCTCGGTATAGTCAAGCTCCTGGCGGTTCCCCCTTTGATCTTCCACCCACAGGAGCTTACCCGTACCTGAAAAACCGTATCTCCTTCCGTCCAGCCTGCTCCATAGATAGCCTCCGGCCTCTTTCCTCACCACAGTCTTCTCAGTAAAGACCCCGCTGTAGGTACTGGTAGTGCCTCCACCCTGGAAGTAGTGGCTCCTGCCCCTCTCATCCACCACCTTCAAAAACTCCCGTCCCTCTATCAGAAAGACAGGATCAAGACTCACCTCGTAGCTATGGCTCCACCCGTGGCCCATCACCCCAAGAGACGTTGAGCCGCTGTTGTAGAATGCCTCAAAGAGGAGTCCCTTGCCAAAGGGAGAAGGAAACCGAAGATCCTCTCTTTTCTCCGTCACATTGCCCGAGACCAGGTTTATCCCCTCCCCAACCATATCCCCACCCCTGTAACCTTCTTGAGCTTCACTACCCAGTTCGAGGTCCTTGGGAGGGGAGATCACGGCCACCCTGACACTCTCCTCTACCGTACCGCCCGGGCCCGTCACCTTAAGGGTGTAGGTGGTGGTCTCCGGGGGAAAGACCGCCAATCCCTCTACACCACCACTTACATCCACCACCCCAATCCCGGGCTCTATCACGGCACTCTCCCCATCGCTTATCTCCCACCTCAAGGTGCTTTGCTCACCCGGCAGAATAGCGCCCGGCTCCGCACTGAAGGTCACCCGGGGAGGCAGGAGAATGCCTTTTTGCCTTATCTCCACCGTAAAAGATGCCCCGGGCCTCCCCACCATGAGCACCCACAGCCTGTTCCTTTTCCTGAGCTTAACCTCCCTTTCAACCACCTGGCCTTGCCCGGAGAAGAGCCTCCTGAGCCCTATGAACTGCCTGTTGAGCACGATGAAGCCCGCCCTGATCTTCCTTACCGGGCTATTGATTGTCATCCTCAGGGTGGCTTCTCCGGGCTCTTCCACCCTGAACCTCTCAATAGAGAAGAGCAGGGGGAACCTCTTTACCCTGAACTCCCTGGGACCAAAGAGTGTCAGGTCACCGGCAAAGGAAGAAAGTACAGGCACAACAAGGGCCATGGCAAGGAGGATCAAGAAGGGACTAAGCAGCGATCTTTGCATCAGGGGCAGTCCTTTGTAAGAGGGATCGAGGGTACGCCTATGGGCCGGGCACAGTATCCGCCGGTTGAGAGAACGAGCCCCCCGAAATCCCCTCACCCGGCCCGTCCCTCTCTCTCTTCCGAGGGGATTTCAGGGGGAGGAGGGCTTACTCGGATAACATCAGTATCAATATCCGTGCCAGGGGTACAAAACACCGGGTAAAATTCAAGAGCCAAGCACCACCCTGTGCTCTTCCACCCAATACCGCCGGGCCATAAGGCGGGAAGGGTTTTTTTCGAGGGAGCTGCAAAGAAGTTGTGGCAAGGAGAGGAGGAAGGGGGATTCAAGGACCGGGAAGGAGAGAAGTGCACAAAATCCAGGGCATGGGTGCACAATTTTTTGTGCATTCAAGGATTTTGCCCAAGTTGACAGAGCGATGATCGCTACGAAGTGGTTAGACCTTTATTGTTTCCGCTCCGGGTCACATGATACTGCCAGTTGGGGCACAGTGATGTCAGAACCACCATGATTTACACCCACACCATCCAAAGCCTCACCAAAAAGGATGCTAAAAGCCCGTTGGATTTCTGATACGGGCAACATGGTGCTCTTACAGGTGGATGGAAGGATCGCGACTGTAAGTCGCTCCTACAGGAGGAGGGGACGGCGACATGCTCGCCAAGAAAGAAAGTAACGAGTAACGAGTGACGAGAAGAAAAGAACAAAACCAACCAAACAAACGAGATAAACGGAAGCAGGGCGCGATCTTCAATATTCAAATAACTTTCCTCTCCAATTGATAACCCAGTTCCTTTGCCATTTTCCCTCCTCGCTCACCTTTCCCTCTTGAGGTGACGGATGCCGTCTTTGCCGGCCACTATCACGTCCGAGGCAAGCCCCAAGAAGAGACCGTGCTCCACGATGCCCGCCCGCTTGCAGAGGTCAAGGGCCAGTTTTTCCGGTTCCTTGATAGGGCCGAATCGACAATCCAGGATGACGTTTCCCTGGTCCGTCTCATAAACCTTACCATCTGGTGCCTTTCGGAGATTCACTCTGGCACCCAGTCTCTCGATATAAGCCGCCTCCAGGGCCCAGGCAAAGGGGATGACTTCTACCGGGACCTGGAACAGGGTCCCCAGGCAGGGGGAGAGCTTGCCCTCATCCACGATGATGATGTTCCTCCGGCTTGCCTGGGCGATCACTTTCTCCCTCAAGAGGGCGCCGCCCCCGCCCTTGATCAGGTTGAGGTCCGGATCCACCTCGTCGGCACCATCGATGGTGAGATCTATGGTGGTGTGTTCTTGAAAGGAGGTGAGAGGAATGCCAAGATCCTGGGACTTTTTTTCGGTATCCTTTGAACTGGGGATACCCACGATACCCTTGAGGGATCCCTCCCTTACCCTCTCGCCAATAGCCTCCAAGGCGTAGCGGACCGTGCTTCCGGTCCCAAGGCCCAGCACCATGCCCGATTCCACGAATTCCACGGCCTTCAGGGCCGCCTTCTGCTTCAACAACGATCGCTCATCCATCCCTGCCTCCTTTTCTCATCATCGCTTCACCGCCCGGGCCAACCTGTTCAATCCTGCTCCAACGTCTTCGAGGTGGAATCGAATCACCTTCCTTCCTGCATCCACAAGGGCCTGGCGATCCCCAAGGGCCTGGGCCATCTTGAGAATCCCGAAACTGATGGAGGAACCCTCTTTCCCTGCCTCGTCCGGGATCGGGATGTCCGATGCCCCGTCGGCCGTGATCTGGACAAAGAGGCCCCGGCCCGCGTCTCCCTTATGCAATTGCCCGGTGGAGTGCAGGAAACGGGGGCCATACCCCATTGTCGTGGCCAGGCGCTCCCTCACCTGGATCGAGGTTCGGAACTCCTGGAGCAGGGAATCGTTTTGTTCATCGGGCTTGAGAAATGCCTGTATGGCCACATAGCTCCTGCCCCTGATCCCGTCCTCTCCAGGATCGGCCCGGGAGAGGAATCTTTCGAGGGCCTGTTCGAGGCTTTCTGCCTGGAAATCGCAATAAACCCGCATGCCCCCGGTCACCAGGGTGGGTTCGGGTTCGGGGAGCTTCCCTTCCCGCAAGTAGGCCTCCGCCATGTTTCGCGCGAGGACCTTGGCTGATTCCACGTTGGGCTGATCAAAGGGATTGATCCCCAGGAGCTTTCCAGCCACCGCGGTGGCCATCTCCCACCTGAAACACTCGCCTCCAATGTCGTAGGAGTCCCTGAGGGAAAATTCCAGGAGGGGGAATCCCGCCCTCCGGAGGGCCTCCACTCTGCTACCATAGGTCTCGTCCTTTTCCAAGTGGAGATACATAAAACTCCTGTCCCCTGAATAGGAGTCAGGGTCCTGGAGGCTCTCCCCCTGCACGGGCAGGATCCCCTTTCCTTCCTTGCCCGTGCTCTCGGCGATGAGCTGTTCTGCCCAGTCACCAAAGGGCGCGATCCCCGGAGAGGTGACAAGGGTCAGCTTGTCCACGCCCCTTCTTCCCAACTCCCCCATAAAGGCCCCCAGGAGGGCCGAAACATTGTCGCCCCTGACCGGGCAATTGCAGCCCTCGCTGTTGCACGCCATGGTCCCGGCCCTGGTGAGGAGCTCCTCCAGGTCAAGTCCCAGGAGGGCCGCAGGGACCAGTCCAAAATAGGAGAGGGCGGAGTATCGCCCGCCGATGTTTGGATCATTGAGAAAGATCTTCCGGAAACCCAACCTCTCCGCCAGGGCGTGCAAGCCGCTCCCTGGATCCGTGATGGCGACGAAGTGATCGCCCGCCTTATCTTCTCCAAGGGCCTCCCTGACCCTGTTGTAGAAGTATTTCATGAATGAGAGGGTCTCGATGGTCCCTCCGGACTTGGTGGAAACGATATAGAGGGTCGTGCCCGGGTCATGGCCTTCATCGGCCGCGCGCACAGCCCCTGGATCCGTGCTGTCCAGGACTGTGAGGTCGAGAAAACCTTCTTTGACTCCGAAGATCTTTCCAAACATCTCCGGAGCGAGGCTCGAGCCCCCCATGCCCAGAAGAAGCGCCCGGGTATAACCCAGCCCCCTGATCTCTTCCGCAAAGGCCTCCAGTTCTGGAACCGCCTCCGGCATCTTCTCCGGAAGGTGGAGCCAGCCGAGTCGGTTGCTGATCTCCGAGGGATCTTCTTTCCAAAGGGTGTGGTCATGGGCCCAGATCCGGTACATCACCCTGTCGGAACGGAGTTTCTCCAGGGACTCGTCCACGACGCCTGTATAACGCCCCGGCACGAGATGGTAGCTCCTTCTCCCGGAGCCAAGGAGTTTTCTCTTCTTGTCTATCCCCTCCAGGATGGCTTCAAAGGCCCTGGAAAAGGAGGCAATCCCTTGTTCCAACAAAGTCTCCGTCACCCTGTTGAGATCGATGCCCCTGCGTTGCAGGGTCTCGAGGGCCTCCTCCGCCCTGTCCAGATCCTTGTCAATGGTCATGGCCACGGTCCCATGGTCCAGGAAGCCCCTGAGGGTGGCGGGGGGCATGGTGTTGACCGTGTCCGGCCCGATGAGTTCGTCCACATACAGGGTATCGGGGTAGAGGGGGTTCTTGGTACCTGTGCTGGCCCAGAGCATCCGCTGGAGCCCGGCCCCTTCTTTGGCCAGGGTCTCCCACCGGGGCCCCCTGAAGGTCTCCCGAAAGGTCCCGTAGGCCACCTTGGCATTGGCAACGGCTATCTTGCCCTGGAGATCTTTAAGTCCCGCCTTTTCCAGCTCTCTGTCGACCGCCGTGTCCATCCTGCTTATGAAAAAGGATGCCACCGAGGCCACCCTGCCCAGGGGAAGCCCGCCCTTCACGGATGGGCCCCTTTCACGCAAGATTTCAAGCCCCTTGATATAAGCTTCTGCTACAGAATGGTAGTAGCCCCTGCTGAAAAGGAGGGTCACGTTGACGTTCACCCCAGACCCGATCAGCTCTGCCAGGGCCAGGATCCCCGCCGCGGTGGCCGGCACTTTGATCATCACATTGGGCCGGCCGAGTTTTTCGAAAAGGGCCTGGGCTTCAGAAACCGTTCCCGGGGTATCGTGGGCCAGGGAGGGATCAACCTCGAGACTCACAAAACCGTCCCCTCCCTCTGTGGCCTCATAGACGGGTCGCAGGACATCGGCCGCCACGGTGATGTCTTTCATGGAAAGGGCTTCGTAGATCTCCCTGGAACTCGCCCCTCCCCCCAGGAGGACTTGGAGGTCCTCATTGTAGTCAGCACTCCCAACGATCGCCTTTTGGAAAATGGAAGGGTTGGACGTGATGCCCCTCACTGCCCTGTCCACCAGGGCCTGCAGCTCTCCGGACAGGATAAAGGACCTCCGGATATAGTCGTACCATACTGACTGCCCCAACTCTAAGAGCTTCAAAAGCTTTGTCATGGTTGCACCCCTTTCCAGATTATCGCCCATACCTGCCTTGCATCAAGCAAAGGCTTATGGCAACCCTTGTACCAGGCCTGTCGGTCTGTAAATTCCAAATCTCATAGGATAATCATAGCTTGACGTTCTAGACCAGCCTATTTATTCGGTGGTCTTCATGGCATGGGCGGCTGCCCCCAAAAGGGGCGCCCTGTCATTCAAGATCACCCTGAGGGGGATCCTCTCAAGGAGCTCCCGGAATCTCCCTTTGCTCACAAAGGCCTTCAGAAAGGTGCCTTCCTCCAGAAAGGGGAGGATCTTGGGCGGTATCCCACCTCCCAGATACACGCCCCCTGTGGTCAGCCCCGTGAGGGCCAGGCTGCCTGAGACCGACCCCAGTATAGACACATAAATCCTGACGGCCTGGACGCTGAGCCTGTTCCCGCGCTCTATAGCAGCCAGCGTTATGGCCTCTGCCGGGTCCATGCGCCCCATCATGCGGGCCACGTAGGCCGACTCCCTGGACCTGCCCGAGTCCCTGAGCCAGGAATAGATCCTCACGAGCCCTGGGCCCCCAAGGACCCGCTCGATGCTCACATGGGGGAAATCCCTGCGCAGGTTCTCCAACAAAGCCGTCTCTTCCGGGGTGCTGGGGGCGAAGTCGGCATGGCCTGCCTCGGAAGGCATCCCAATCGCATGATCTCCGCAACAAACCAAGAAAGCCACCCCCAGCCCCGTGCCGGGCGCAACGACCACCTTGGCGTGTGACCTGCGTGCCCTGGCCTTGTTGAGAGACTTCACCTCTCCCGCCCTGAGAAGGGGAAGGGCGAGGGCCGCAGCCACCACATCATTGACGATGCTGACCTGGGACCACCTGAAAGGCCTTTTCAGTTTTTGTTCCCCTACCTCCCAGGGAAGGTTTGTGATCTTTGCGCGCCCCTTTACCACCGGGCCGGCCACAGCAAAACAGGCCCTTGCAATGCGGACCTGAGAGGTGGCCAGGAACCGATCAACGATCGCCTCCAGGGAATCGGCTCCCCTGCTGGAAAAGGTCTTGACGGTCAGGGGCGAAGGCCTCTTTGGACCCGGCGCGAAAATTCCAAGCCGGGTCTTGGTCCCTCCAATGTCCCCGGCCAAGATCAGGCCATCCCTAGCCCTTCCCGCCATGGAGCACCTCCTTTGGAATCAGGCTCGCCGCTTCTTGATCCAGCAACCAAATCAGCTGTCCGGACCTTGGGGCCACCCTCTGAGCAGGAAGCTCACCCACACCCTCCTCGAATATCGCCCTCAGGACAGGGGCCTTGTCCCTGCCTGCCACCATAAAAACGATTCTTCGAGCAGCGTTGATCACGGGCAGGGTCAGGGTCAGGCGCTCCACATCGGGGTCCCCTCCCTTCACCGGGACCACGAGCCTTCTCTCTTCCCTGAGGGCAGGGTGACCCGGAAAGAGGGAGGCCGTATGCCCGTCCTTGCCCAACCCCAGAAGCACGAGATCGAATGTCGGGAACCCCTCTTCGTTCAAGGGAATCAACGCCCTGAGCAGTTCCTCGTATCTTTGCGCAGCCTGGTCCAAAGTCAGCCCGACTTGAAACATTGGATGGACATGATCCCTTGGAATGGGAACCCGGTCGATAAAATCCCTCTTTGCTGCTCCGTAATTGCTCGCTCCATCCCCTTCCGGGACGAATCGCTCGTCCACCCAGAAAAGGGACGTCTTCTCCCAGTTGATCCTGCCTGCAAAAGGGGCCTGGGCCGAAAGCCGGTACATCGGTCTGGGGGTGCTGCCACCGGAAAGGGCCACCCTGAAAGCCCCTGTCTCCCGGATGGATTCTTCGGCAGCAGAAGCGAAGATCTCAGCGCCGGCCCGAGCCAATTCCCGGGGCCCCTCCTTTACGATGATGGTCGCTCCCTTCTTCAACCAAGAACCCTTCTCTCTAAGGATAGGCCAAATCGTCCCTGGCCATAATTCGAACCCGATGCGTTGGCAAGCGTTCCTTTTGCTCGCCACTCATGCCCCGCATCACCAGTGCCGGTCAAATTCCAGCCGGATCCCGGGACCCACAAAAGAGGACCCGTCTCTGGATTCCGTATCTCATCCCGCTTCGCGGGGCCTGTCCGGAATGACGTCTTTTCTCGAATCGCGACATCCTCAGTTTCGCAGTAATGAAGGAGTCCACCAAAACCAACGGCTTTTTGCAAAGGCACCCCATTTGGTTGAGTGGCACTTGGGTTGCCAGAATTAGAGCTGCGGTCTGAACTCAGGCCTGGATCGCTCCCCCTCATGTGAAGCCGGCACCGGCCGTGCAGCTGTAGCAATGGTCTGCCACGGCAATGGGGCTGCCCGGCTCCGGCGGACCTTGCATCTCCGAGACGTGGACTCTCCTGTTTCCAAGGTAGAGCCCTCTCGCCAGGTTGAAATCACAATCGTAGAGGATGCCCTCCCACGAAACCGAAACCAGGGTCCGGCACATGAGGCCTTCGACGGCACAGGGATTGAAATTGGAAGAAAGTCTATCAACATAGGCTTCAAGGTTCCCGGACTCTGAGAGCCACTTCCTGAATCGCCCCAGGGGCACGTTGGCGAAATTGTAGAGTTTGTTGAAGACGATACCCCATCGCCTCTCAAGAATGCGCCTGAAACGTTCTTCTGTTTCCTTCTGGGAGGCGGGCAGGAATGCGCCTGTGGGGTTGGAGACAAGGTTCAGTTCGAGCTCCGTGCCTTCTCTTCCATATCCAAGCCCGTTGAGCGCCTTCTCCCGTTCCGTCAGTTCTCCTTCGGCAAAGACCGCTCCGTAATAGTCAAAAAACTTTCTGGCCAGTTCCTGGGCTTCTTTGCCGATCTCTTCAAATTTCGGCAGGTCTTCTGGTTTGTAATAGGTATCCATTGCGTCTTCCTCCTCTCTCCACATAATTTCTCCTCAAACCTCGCAGACGTGGCTCCCTCTCAGATACTCCGCCTCCGGGGGCCCCCAGGAGCCCGGCTGGTAGAAACGAAGCCTCCTTTCACGGTGTTCGCAGGTCTCGCACTCTTCCAGGATCGGGGTCAAAAAGGCCCAGCACAGCTCCACGCTGTCCTGGCGCAAGAAGAGCATCCGATCCCCTTCCATGCAGTCCAGGAGCAGTTTCTCGTAGGCGTCCAGGACAGGGCCTTCGTACCCCTGGTGGTAGGAGAAGTCCATGGTCACGGTCCTGAGGCAGACCTTCGCACCCGGGGCCTTGGTCTGAAAGGTCAGGGTTATTTTCTCACTGGGATAGATCCCGAGGATCAAGCGGTTGGCAGAGATATGCTCGCCCAGGATGGCTCGGAACATGGAATGGGGGACTTCCTTGAACTGGATTGCGATCTCTGTCCGCTTTTCCGCAAGCCTCTTTCCCGAAATGAGGTAGAAGGGGACCCCCTGCCACCTCCAGTTGTCAAGATAGACTTTGAGCAGCGCATAGGTTGGGGTGAGGGAGTCGGGACGAACGCCCGGCTCTTCTCGGTATCCTGGGACCCTTTTCCCATCCATGGTGCCGGCCACATACTGGCCCAAGACCAGGTAGTCCTCAATCCTGTCCAGGGGAAAGGGCCTCAGGGCCCGGTAAACCTTGGCCTTTTCATCACGGACCCGGTCCGCCTCGAAGAGGGAGGGGGGCTCCATGGCGGTCAGGGCCAGGAGCTGCATCATGTGGTTCTGAAACATGTCCCGCAGAACACCCGCCTCCTCGTAATATCCGGCCCTGTGCTCCACTCCCAGGGTCTCGGCAGCCGTTATGTCCACGTAATCGATGTATCGCCTATTCCATACCGGCTCAAAGATCGCGTTTGCGAAGCGAAACACCAGGATGTTCTGCACCGTTTCCTTGGCAAGATAATGGTCGATTCGGAAGATCTGGTCTTCTTCAAAAGACTCGTGCAAGGACCTGTCCAGTTCCACGGCCGTGGGAAGATCCCGACCAAAGGGTTTTTCCACCACTATGCGGACCCATCCGTTTCCTTCTTTTCCTTCCTGGGAAAGCCCGACCCTGCCCAGCATCTCCGCGGTACAACCATAGAGGGAGGGAGGAAGAGCAAGGTAGAAGATGCGGTTGCCCCCCGTCTGCAATTTCCTGTCAAGGGTGCGGAGCCTCCTGGCAAGGGCCCTGAAAGAGGAAACATCATCGTACTGGAGGGGCTGATAGAAAAGGGAGGATGCAAAGGTGTCCCATGTGCTCCTGTCTCCTTTGCCATCCGTGAAGACCGCCTTTTCCATCTTCCCGCGGAATTCTTCGTCCGTCATTGGACTCCTGGCGCTTCCCACGATCAAGAAGGGCGTGCCGAGGGCCCCTTTCTCGAAGAGGTTATAGAGGGCCGGGATCAGCTTTCTCGAGGTCAAGTCCCCCGAAGCCCCCAGTATGACTATGTCACAGGACTCGGCCTCCTTTTCCCTCAGGCAGGGCTGCGGGGGGAGGCCCGTGCCTATGGCCTCTGTGTGCGCCACCGCCCCAATGTCTTTCCTGCGGTCCCCTGTTTTCCCATCCACTCTCAACACTCCTTTTCTCCGTGTACCTTGTATCCAAACGGCCCCTTGTCCGGGAGAGCTGTGCCCGAAGGCTGGATCAATGGTTGAGGTTCCAGTCGTAGAAATGGAATCTATTTCTTTGTAAAGGATCTCGGCCTGGGGCTGAGTCACGACTCCTGCAAAGAGAGGCATGAAGCTGGCTGCTGTTGCGGTGTGAAGCCGCTCTCCTGTGGTCAGGTCCACGGACTCGAACTTCTGGCATCCTTCGCACCAGAGGCTCTCTCTGATGGCTTTCGAGGTGATCTCCTTCCATTCTTCGACCTCCCCCGTGTCTTTTCCGATGAACTTCCCTATCTCAAGGAGGTCTTTGTTGGCCCGGCAGAGGACGGAGTTGAACATCACGTCGGCTACGAGAAAAGGACATTCCTTGCGGATTTCCTCTTCCTCGTAGTGGAGACGTCGAAAAAGATCCACCAGGTAGACATATCGGTGGTAGTCTTCGTCCCTGGGACGCTGCTCCGCAGGTACGCCCCGGCCGAGATCCCTTCTCCTATAAGTGGGGAGGCTTGTCTCATCCACTTCGATCCTTTTCAGGGGCTCGTCCCAGGCCGGGGAATTGTCTATACCCGACTCCCAGGGATGCCTGATATAGACAAGCCCGGAGCCATTGTAGTTGCGGTGCCTATAGAAAAAACGATGGGACGCAAGCAACCTGGGCCACAAATCCCTTGCAAAGTTCTCGGCCTCTCGTTTTTTCTTGCCCACTTTGAGGAGATGGAGGCAGGCCGTTGCGTGGAGCGGAGGTTGGGTTATCCCGCTGGTCGGAACTCCCCCCGGAACCCTCCAGAAATCAGGCTCCGGGAAATAGCTCCCAAGCCTTTCCCTGTCAAAGACAATGTGGGGGACCATGCCGTTTACCCATTGGTACCTGAAAAGGGATTGGATTTCCTTCTGCGCCCTTGTCTGGTCGTAACCGGCGTATCCTATGGAAATGAAAGCTGAATCCCAGTTCCACTGATGGGGGTAAAGGGCAGCCGAGGGTCGGGTATACTCCCCGGTCCAGTTCCTGTCCAGGATCCTCCGGGCCCTCTTCACATAGCTCCGGAAACCCCTAGTGGAGAGAAAGCCGAGCATCTATCCCTTTCTCCCCTCCTTGCCTGCCATCACCACGGCATGGCCCCCGAACTCCTTGCGGAGCGCAGCGAGAACTTTGTCTGCAAAGGTATCCTCTCTCCTTGAGCGAAATCGCTGCATCAGGGAGAGGGCGATGACCGGCATTGGAACAGATCTCTCCAGGGCCTCTCTGACCATCCACCGGCCCTCTCCTGAATCTTCCACGTAGCCCCTTATCTCGGAAAGCCTTCCGTCTTTCCGGAAGGCCGCTTCGGCCAGTTCCAGGAGCCAGGACCGAATGACGCTTCCCCTGTTCCAGAGGTGGGCCAGGTCACCATAGTCAAGCCCTTCTCCATAGGGGGAGGCCTCGAGGAGATCGAAGCCCTCCGCATAGGCCTGCATCATGCCGTATTCGATCCCGTTGTGGATCATCTTGACAAAATGGCCGGCCCCAACGGGGCCACAGTAGAGATACCCTTCTTCCGGTGCAAGGGTCTTGAACAAGGGTTCCAGATGATTGAATACCTCTCGCTCCCCACCTATCATGAGGCAGTACCCCACCTCGAGGCCCCAGATACCTCCGCTCACTCCGGCGTCCACAAAGTGAATATTCTTCTCTCCGAGGTAATTGGCCCGCTCGAGATCGTCCTTGTAATAGGTGTTTCCCCCCTCTACCACAATGTCGCCCGGAGAAAGGAGGTCCTTGAAGTTTCGAATATATTCGTCCACGGTGGGTCCGGCCGGAAGCATGAGCCACACGGCACGGGGGACGGAGAGCTTCTCCACCACCTCCGGGAGGGTGAAGGCCCCCACTGCTCCTTCGCTTATTATTTCCTCTGTCTTCGCCGACGTCCTGTTGTAGGCCACAACTTCGTGCCCGCCCCGGAGCAGTCTGCGAGCCATATTCATGCCCATGCGCCCCAATCCTATCATGGCAACCTGCATCGCAACACCTCCCTTTCCCCTTTTTCCTGAGGGTCCCGCCCGGTCAGGATCCCGCGAAACAATTACTACGCCAACTCACAATGGCCCCTGGGAGGCCTTCTCGTTGGTCAATCCCTTGGCAATAGCCAATCGGTGTTACCTTAGAAGCCTCCATTATTTTGCAAGATTCAAGGCTGGCATGAGGGCTTTCTCTATGCCAACATGTCCTGAAATCGAATCCCGCTACGGCCGGTTTGCCTCCTTTTTCCTGTCATCCCCAATATACTTACTTTCCCTCAGTGGTCTCACAGGCCCTTCCCTTGAGGTGGAAGAAGAATCTGAGGCCCTTCTTGACCCTGTCAGAGAATATCTTTGGAGAAAAATAATTGCCGGCAACGCGCTTGTTGATCTCTCCGAGGGTGGGGTAGGGGTGGACCGAAGAGGCAAGGGTCGATAGCTTTACCTTCCCGTTCAATACGGCCACCCACTCACCGAGCAATTCTCCCGCCCTGGGCCCCAGGATCTGCACGCCCAGGAGCTTCTCCTTTTCATCCAGGATCATTTTGATCTTCCCAACACTTTCACCCTCTGCCAGGCTCCGGTCGTTTGCCTTGAACTCCTCCGTCCACACCGAATACTTGATATCGGCCTCCCTGGCCCGCTTCTCATTCATGCCGATGCTCGCGAGCTCAGGGTCCGTGTAGGTACACCAGGGCATGAAGGTGTAATCGGCCTTACGGGGCAGATGAAAGACGGCATTGCTTATGACGATGCCACCCTCATAACCCGCCGCATGGGTGAACTGGTAGGCCCCCGTAACATCCCCGGCAGCATAGATATGCTTTTGTGTCGTCCTCAGCCTCGCGTCCACCTGGATACCCTTCTTGTGGGTCTCTACCCCGATCCTGTCAAGGCCCAGACCTTCCAGATTAGGAACTCTTCCCATGGCAACGAGGAGCGTCTCCGCGCCGATGGTCGTCTCCTTTCCCTCAGCGTCCTTGATAAGGACCTCTCTTCTCCCGCCGTTCTCTTTCGTGCGGACCACGGTCGAATTCAAATGAAACCGGACTCCCTCGCCCGCGAGAACTTTCATGACCTCATCCGCCATATCCTTGTCCTCCCGGCTCAGGATCTGTCCGCTCCTCTGGATGACGTCTACCCGTGAACCCAGCCTGGAAAAGGCCTGTGCCATCTCGCTGGCAATGGGTCCCGCACCCAGAATCACCATGGATTCGGGCAGGTGGTCCAGGGAAAAGACCTCCTTGTTGGTGATATAGGAAGTATGCTCCAGGCCCTCAACTGGGGGGATGAAAGGGGAAGAACCTGTGGCTATCACCCAGGTCTTTGAAGTGATGGTCTTCCCGTCCACCTCGATGGAATGTTCATCCACAAAGCCGGGACTGCCAAAGGTCACTTTCGCACCGAGGGAACAGAACCTCTCCTCGGAGTCGTAGTCCAGGTACTTCACCTTGAGCTTCCCTCTGGCAGCGGTCAATCGCCTCTTGAGATCGCCCTCTGCATATTTCAGAAAGAAGGAGATCACATCATCATGAAAGTCCTCTGAATACCATTTGAAGAGACTGCTCACATAAAGGGTATCTCCCTTGACATAGTTGTTCGAGGGGTCATTGATGAAGGCCTTGGTCATCTCGTCCAATTGTCTCTCCAGGTCATCTCCCCGATAGGGTTCTGATCGGAGCGGTGGACAGCTCTTTGAGGCACAGTTCACGACAAAATGGATCCGGGGGTCCCCAAACCGAGGCCGGATTATGTCATGCTCAATATTGTCCAGGGTGAGTTTTTTTCCATCGATCCTGGCTATCTTCTTTTTCCAGGGGCTCTTCAAGAAACTCCCCAGGTCTTTGATGGATTCAACCCCTGGATACGCACCCAGAATGAGTTTTATGGTCCAAGCGTTGTATGCGTTGACGTAAAAGGCCAGTTGCTCGTTCCTGTTCAACCCTTTGGTATCAACCCTTTCCAGGATCTCCAGGTAACGGTCCAGCCGTGCCTCTTCTTTTTTGAACCCTCCGTAATCCACACGGCCGTTGTTGACGTATTTCCTGAGGAGTTCACCGTAGAGGCTGTGATCCACCGCATTTTCCGCTCTGGAGATCTCGAAGAAGCCTGTCATGGCCAGAACGGTGGCAAGAAACAGTGCGTCTACGAATATATATTTGTTTGTATTTGACATCTCCTTTTTCCTTTCCCAGCCCTCCACAGGATCAACTGGCCAGTAATACCACCTTCCTCTCAAGGACTTCCCTCGTGCTAGCCAGCGAGCTTGGAGGCGATCTGGGCCACATATCTCCCCTGGAACCGGGCACCTGCAAGCTCATTCTCACTGGGTCGTCGGGACCCGTCCGGTCCTGCAATGGTGGAAGAGCCGTAGGGAGAACAGCCGGACACCTCGTCTACCCTCATCTGGCCATCAAAGGTATAGGGCAGCCCAACGACGACCATACCCTGGTGAAGCAGTGTCACATGAAAACCCAGCAGCGTCGATTCTTGACCGCCATGCTGTGTCGCCGAACAGGTAAAGACACTCCCGACCTTTCCTACCAGGGCGCCCTTGGTCCAGAGTTGCCCGGTGGCATCCAGGAACTGGCGCATCTGCCCGCACATGTTCCCGAAACGTGTGGGCGTGCCAAAAACAATGGCATCTCCCCTGACAAGGTCATCAACTTCACAGACAGGGACATCCATCCACCCCTTTCTGACATCAAGGGCGTTCATCTTTGCCAGCACTTCCTCGGGCAATGTCTCGGGCACACGCAGGAGTTCTGCCTCTGCGCCCTTTACATCCTTGACACCCTCGGCCACTGCCTTTGCCATCTCATAAATGTGGCCGTACATGGAATAGAAAACGACCAAGACTTTCATGGTTCACCTCCAAGCCGACTAAGATGGAATGATCCTTAAGTGGCTGAATTTAATCTAAATATACACAAGAAACCCGCACCATAAATGGGGTGAAACATGTATTTCCGGACAATAAACACTGCATATTCACCCTTTCAAAATGGAAGCGGGCGTCTTTTTGCGTTTGAACGTTTGTCCGTTTTGACTGATGAGTCGCTTAGGGGCCGTGATCCTTACATCTCGAAGTGGGACCGGCTCAGGGAGTGACGTCCCTGTTGATAGCGCTTTTTGACTTATCGGGCTTGGCAGGGGTATGGCGCCCGGGCTCTCGCCCACCTTGTCCCCTGCAATCATCTCCGACCGCGGGAAATGGCCAGCACTCCCTTGAAGCCCCCGGGCTGATTATGTTTCAGGCAACTCATTACTCAGGCTTGACTGGTGCTTCTCTAGGAGGGATTCGATTCTTTCTCTGGCTTCCTGGGAAAGCACCATGAAGGAGTTATTCCCTCAGGCCATATTTGCGCATCAGCCTCTGAAGGCTGCTCCTGTGCATCTTTATCTCCCTTGCACTCCGCGAGACATTCCACTCGTTCTTTTTCAAGAGGTTAAGGAGGTAATTCCTTTCGAAAGCCTCAATGACAGCCTTTTTCTCCTTTCTGTAGTCGGGTAAGCGGGAATTGCCGGTTCCATAGATATCCCTTGAGGGTCGAGCTCCATCGTCTAACCCTTTGATCTCGGTAGGAAGGTCCTCTACTCCGAGTACATCGTCCTTGCTCGTGATCATCATGTGTTCGATGACATTCCTGAGTTCACGGATGTTGCCGGGCCAATGATGATCGATGAGCTGCTTGAGGGCCTCATTGGACACCCCGGAAATATTCCTTCCGATTTTCTTGTTGAAGAGCTGAATAAAGTACTGGATCAGCGGAAAGACATCTTCTCGCCTCTCCCGGAGAGGGGGAAGATATATGGGCACCACGTTGAGCCTGTAGTAGAGGTCACTCCTGAAACGTTTCTCCTCCGTGTATCTTTTGAGGTCCCTGTTTGTTGCGGCAATGATTCTGACATCCGTTTCAAGGTATTTTTCCCCCCCGACCCTTCGGAACTGCCTCGTCTCGAGGATCCTTAGTATTTTTGACTGGAGTATGAGGGGCAGATCTCCTATTTCATCCAGGAAGACTGTCCCTTCATTTGCTATTTCAAACAATCCCTTCTTGAGTCGGGTTGCCCCGGTGAAGGCACCCCTCTCATGGCCGAAGAGTTCACTTTCCAGCAGGTTCTCCGGCAAAGAGGTACAATCGATGGTGACAAAGGGCTTGTTGGCCCTCTTGCTCTTCCTGTGAATCAGCGATGCGATCAACTCCTTTCCTGCACCCGTCTCTCCGTAGATCATGACCGTGGCGGACGTCCCGGCTATTCGCTCCGAGAAGTCGAGGATCTCGTACATCTTCTTGCTCCGCGTGATGAGCTCCCCGTATTGATACCGGTCCACTTGTTGCTCCAGGAGCCTTATCCTGTTCTCAAGGCCCAGGATCCTGAATGCCTTGTTGATGACGATCTTGATGTCTTCCACTTCAAAGGGTTTGGTCAAGTAATCATAGGCGCCCAACTTCATTGCCTCCACAGCGCTGCTGATATCCCCGTATGCGGTTATGATGATGACGACGGACTGGACATCCACCGCCCGTATCTCCCGCAATACGTCCATGCCGTTGACATCGGGAAGATTCAGGTCAAGCAACACGACGTCGATATGTTTCCTGAGCAGGAGGTTGATGCCTTCCTTTCCGTACTTTGCGGTGGAGACATCAAAGCCCTCCTTGGAGAGAGAGCGGCCCAGATAGGTCCTGATGTTCTCTTCGTCATCTATGATCAATATACTCTTTGCGGGTTCCATGGCAAGGAGGTCATCCTTTGATCAAGGGCAGGGTGATATCCACGGCTGTGCCTTGGCCCGGCACGCCCTTTATGTTGATCGAACCGCCGTGGGCCGAGACGATATCCCTGCATATTGAAAGCCCGAGTCCTGTTCCCCCCGGCTTCGAGCTGTAGAAGGGCTTGAAAATCTTCTCTGTGTTCTTCGGATCTATCCCCGGACCGGAATCGACCAGTGAAATGCGCAATTCTTCCGACTCCCCGCCTCCGTCCCCGGACCGTGACAAGATCTCGGTGGAAATGGCTATACAGCCTCCCCTGGGCATTGCTTGAATCGCGTTCAAGAACAGATTCAGTATTACCCTGTAGATCCCTTCACGATCCATACGAATGGCGCGCTCTTGGCGGCAGAAGTCATTACGGACCGATATCTTCTGGCGATCAAGCTGCCCGGAGAGGTGAAACAACACGTCGGCAATAATATCGCCCAAGACAGATATCCTTTCCTCTTTCTGGTTTGGCGCCCCCCTCTTGGCCTTCAGGAAGGCCTTGACGATCTCCTGAATTCTGTTCAGGTCCTTCATAACGCTGGCCAGGATCTGGAGATTCTCTTCCTTCTTGAGACTCCCATAGAGGTTCGAAAGACCGAGCTTGATACCTGTTAAGGGATTGTTGATCTCATGGGCCAGGGTGTAGGCCATTTCCGCCACCGAGGACAGTCTTGCGGCCTTGACGGCCTCCCTTTCCAGTTCTTTCCTTTCGGTGATGTCGTAGACGAGGGACATGACATGGCTGATCATTCGATTCCCATCAAGTATCGGGACGGATATGGCCAGCAAATGCCGGTATCTCCCAGAAGGAGAGCAGTAAGTGAATTCATGGTAGGGACTCTTTTTGCCTGTCCTGAGGGTATTCTGCAACCTGGTTAAGATAGCCTCCCTGTGGCTCTTGTCAAATTCAGGGAGAAAGTCCATGGGAGAATTTCCAATGGCCTCGTCGCCCCTGATCTCGAAGATCCTCTCAAAGGCCTCATTGACAAAGACCACCTTCAGGGTGCGATCATGGAGCACAACAGCCGCCTCGATACTCTGGACGATACCCTGTAGGACCTGCTCCGTTATCTTCCCAAATCGCCCTATGGGATCTTTCAACCTCTCTTCCATCCTGAGAATCCTTGAATGCCCCTGTTCCGGCTAGGTCTTACGATAATTCTTCCCTGTCTTGACGTCGATCAGTTGCGCAAACGCCTGCCCCCAAACGCGGGCCCCCATTCAGAGACGCGCATTATGAAATTCCGCTATCTTGTCTTGGCTCCCTCTTAGCACTCCCATCAGATCCTTGAAAGAGCAAGCGACCATGTCGGCGCCGGACGGTCCCTTGTCAACGAAACCGGTATATTGGATTGTCCTGAAGCCCCTTTCCCGTGCCGGGTTGATATCCATCTCCGGCCTATCTCCCACTATCACGGCCTCGGAGGGCCGAATACCCCTTTCCCCCAGCTCCTTTGCAAGGACGTCATAGAGGGCTCCCCCCTTCTTCGTCGCGCCCTTGTATCTCAGATCAACCGAGCCCGTTTTGAGATCCAGTCTCCCCAGCGGTGTGATCAGGCCGTGGAAGTAACCCAGGAGGTCTTTCTTTCTCAAGAAGAGGGAGATGGGATCGGACCCGAGGGGCTCTGAGCTCTTCTTGAGCTCTGAAACCACGCATACTTCGATGTCCTGTGCATTAAGGTATTCCAGCAGCTCTTCCAGCCCTTGTCCCACTTCTTTGAGTTCCAGCTCCTTTTGGACGAAGAGCCGGATCGCCTCGGCATCTCCGTCCAGTACGTAGCTGTAAATATCATCCCTGTGTCCTTCATGAAGGGCTGGATAACCCCCATATTTCTCTTTCAAGACCCTGTATTTCCTTATCCTATCCCCTACAAGCTCAGGGTGGCCTAAAGACTTATATATGTCTCCAAAGAGGAGTGGGTTTCTGACCTCATCCGCATTCATAATACACTCTCCGTAGTCCAGACCACACCACTTGACTTCCATGAACACCCTTTACCCTCTCCCCCTGTTTCCTGCCTCCTTTTTACATGATCTGAAGGACCTCGTCAAACACCCCCTGTCTCTTTTTGCTCTGTCCATTTTACGGCATTTGTGTTACCTTCTTTGGCAAGCTGGCCCAGGGGGAGGGTTTTTCCCGCTATGAGTAGCAGTAAAATTTCTAACAATGAAATACTGGCCCGGGCAGAATCTTTTCCGGGGATGTGCGCCGGGATCGCTCGGCTCGAAGACGTCCTCAAAGGGCCCTCCTATGGGGCCTTCTTGAAGGACAAATGGTCTTCAAGCCTCCTGGAGGAGCCTCCCCTCGGCGCTTGGCCCGAAGGAGCCAAGACTGCCCTGGTCTTGGGCCTCAACCACCCCGAGGGCGAACCTGAACTGGACTGGTGGTACAAGGGCAACTCGGATGGTAACCGCAGGCTCATTGAGGCGGCTGAATCCATGAAGAGATGGCTCAAGGAGTCCTGTAACGTAGACGCCTTTCCTTTGCCCTATCACGTTGAGAAGGGAGGGCTCTTTCTCAAGGATGCGGCTGTCATGGCAGGGGTGGGTATCATTGGTCAAAACAATCTGCTCCTCCACAAGGAATGGGGGCCGCAGATCCGTCTTCGTGCTATCCTGCTCCAAGGGCACTTGGACCCGGGTCCCCGGAAAGAAGATTTTTCCCCCTGTGAAAACTGTCACCGGCCCTGCCGGAATGCCTGCCCTCAGGGTGCTTTTGAAAGCGGCACCTATGATCGCTCTCGCTGTTTCAAGCAAATAGAATATGACGTTCGTAATAAGATGGAGGCCCAGGTAACCATGGGAACAGAAAGACCCGAACTCGTAGTCAAGTACTGCCGCGCCTGCGAACTGGCCTGCCCACTTGGGGGACGTTGATTTGTAATTCAGCGCCGCCGCCGGGCCAAGAAATAGGCCCGGAGTGAACGAAAATGAAACTTTTTGCTTGTGCAACACTTTAGCTACTTAAAATCATCCTCGGACCGGGTAAAGGGGAAA
>JAFDHO010000234.1 GCA_019308745.1 Deltaproteobacteria bacterium | reverse complement strand
CAGGTTCTATCCCCGCCTTCCATGGCATTTCTTAATCTAATCTCAACAGGATCAATGCCTAGTTCCTCTGCAATAACATCAAGCTGTTGTTCGAATGCCGCTCTGGCAATGACTCCACCGTGCCCCCTTTGAGATCCGCACGCAGGCTTGTTGGTAAGCACTCGTAAACCATCATATTTCATGTTGGGCAACTTGTAAGGCCCTCCCAAGAGAGAACCTGCATAATAGACGGTAGCAATTCCAAAACTTGTGTAGGCTCCACCATCTAAAAAGGCCCTATTGTGCAGGGCAACAAGGGTCCCATCTTTTTTGACGCCTGTAGTCAGCTCATGAATGTACTGGTGTCTGGCTCGGCAATGCAAAAATACCTGTTCCCTTGAATAAATAATTTTCACGGGTTTTCCCGTCTTTATCGAAAGCAGGGCGGCACAGAGGTCTGCGGGTGTCGCCTCAGACTTTGGTCCAAAGCCTCCGCCCACGTGCGGTTTTATCACCCTCACCTTGCCTACCGGCAGCCCGAGAACCATGGCAACAGTACGCTTCACATAATGGGGGACTTGGGTGGATGTATACAGGATAAGATGACCTGAAAGTTCATAACTCGCTATACAACCATGGGGCTCCAGGAATGCAGCGTCCTGCCGTTTACTGACAAAAGTATCGGTCCTTACGAGGTCACACTTCCTTAATGCTGCCTCGAGATTTCCGAATTCCTGGTGAACTTCGGCACAAATATTCCGAGGATAATCCTCTTGGATCTGGGGAGCCCCTTGGGCCAAGGCTTCTTGGATTGTAAATACTGCCGGCAGTTCCTCATAATCCACCCTAATGAGCGAAAGCGCTTCCAATGCTGTTTCAAGATCCACTGCTGCTACGGCAGCGATTTCATCTCCCACATAACGAACCTTTTCGTGACAGAAGATAGTTTCATCGTATCTTGCAGGACTCACACCGTATTTGATCAAACCGGCTTCTTTTGAAGTAGCAACGGCTTTTACACCTGGTAGCTTTCGAGCAATTGAAACATCAATGTTGAGTATCCTGGCGTGAGCCAGAGGGCTTTGGAGTATGGCGCCATAGAGCATTCCGGGCAGATATAGATCATCCACGTATTTCGCCCTTCCCATGGCCTTGTCAGGGGCATCCAACTTTGGCGTCCCTTGGTTGATGACCGAGTATTCCTTCATAGCCTTTCCTAAGCTCCTCCTATTCCTTCTATCCCCGGGCCTCCTTGATCGCCTCCACTATCTTTTGATACCCGGTGCATCTGCAAAGATTCCCGGAAATGGCCATTCTGATTTCTTTTTCGTCAGGACCAGGGTTTTTTTCTAATAGGTCCTTGGCCACCAAGATCATTCCGGAAGTGCAAAATCCGCATTGAATGGCCCCCTTATCCACAAAGGCCTGCTGGATGGGATGAAGACCGTTGTCCTTTCCTACCCCCTCAATGGTGATGATCTCCTTTCCATTGGCCTGTACCGCCAGTACAAGGCAAGAAGTTACAGGTCTTCCGTCCATGATTACGGTACAGGCACCACATTCCCCCTGTTCGCAGCCCTTTTTGGTCCCGGTAAGAAAAAGATCATATCTAATCAAATCAACAAGGGTTCGATTTGGATTCACTGCCAATTCATATGACTCGTCATTTACCTTCAACCTGATAAGTCTTTTCACAACTCACTCCCTTTGCCTTTACTCATCCCCCGAATGCGGGGTTTAGAAACTCTAACTTGTCACCCTCAGAGACTGTCCTTCCGAAATATTCTTCAGGATGTACGAATTCTCCGTTGTGTTCTACGATCAAATGGGGGGTTTCCTCTTCAAAGTGTCTGAGCAAAAATGCAATTGTGGCCCTATTCGGGACGCGTTCTTTGAACCCGTTTACAATAATTTCGATCTCTCCTTTTTCTCTCTTCATTCTTTCCTTGCTTCTCTGTAAGCCTTCACTAATGCTCTCTTGGTAAGGACCTTGACCATATCCTTGCGATATTCTTCCGAGGCCCTGAAGTCCGTTATGGGTTTGCAATCACTGGAAGCGGCTTCCGCTGCGCTTTCAAAGAGAGCTTTGCTTGGCTTTTCTCCCGAGAGAATCTGTTCGGAAGAAAAAGCCCTGATTGGAGTGGGAGCAACAGATCCGAGAATCACTCTCGGCTTGCATATTGCACCATCCTTAGCGTTCAATTCCATATAAACGGCTACGTTGACAATGGAAATTTCCAGTGCCTGCCTCACTCCCAATTTCATATAGGCCGCCCCAGAATATTCGGGCGGCTTATTCAGAAGAATTTCAGTAACTATCTCTTCACTGTTTCGAATCGTTTCTCCCGGTCCTTTGAAAAAATCTTCCAGTACAACTAGCCTTTCCCCGTAAATATTTCTGAGCATAATCCTTGCACCGTAAGCCATCAAAGAAGGGGGAAGGTCAGCCGCAGGCCTCGCAGTTACTATATTGCCGCCAATGGTGGCCATGTTACGTATAAGCGGAGAGCCAAGGCTCATGGCTCCCTCTGCCAGGGCACTGAAAAATGTCCTAATCTCAATAGATTTTGCCAACTCGCCCACTCTTACACAGGCCCCTATATTCATCTTTCCCTTCGCGGCATGGATCTGCCTCAATTTTTGAATACCGGAAACGCAAATCAAATTCTCCGGACACATAATCCCCTTTTTCATATTAACCAGGAGATCTGTTCCCCCTGCCAAAGGAAGACCCTTGCCCTTTACCTCGTTCATGATTACTAGAGCCTGTTCAAGGTTTTCAGGTTCGTGATAACAGAATCTTGGTAGAAGCATATATTTCCCCAATACTGTCTCTGTTTTCGTCCCAGAATATCTGTAGACTGAATTTAGTTTTGAATTCTTTTTGAAATTCTATTCTTATTGAGGGATAGGAGCTTTGTCAAGAGAAAATGCCGAAGACCTTAGCCTCGTTGATCTTTTTGAACGAAGATTAGATCATCCGAGCAACTTCTGCATGTAAGATGCAAAATGCGGATTATCTTTATAGTGATTCTTGCTGCTATGTCACCTATCAATCGGAAAAGTATTCTGCTTTCATTTCAACGGTAAGCCCGTCATTGTTGGACAGGCGTTCTGCCAGCCCTTCTATCTTAGGGAGTTCGTAAGAAAAGAAGAAACGAAGCGCGTAGAACTTGCCGTTGAACAAATCGGCCTCGGAACCGCCGGGGTGATTGTCCAATCTCCTGACTATGTAGATACCTTGCTTTAACCACTGCCATGCCACGCTCACGATCCCGAAGAACTCCAGGTAAAGGGTGGCGTCCGCCAAAAAGACCTCCGGAGTCTCCCGCCCGGCCAGGTCCACGAGATAACCCGTCACGACCTTGAGATCCTCCAGGGCCTGACCCAGGGCTTTGACATAGGGCCCAAGCCTGGATTGATCTCCGGCCAAGTCCATGGTCCTTTGAACTTCCTCCACAAAGAGATCAAAGGCCTTACCCCCATTTATCCTTACTTTTCTGCCGAGGAGATCCTGTCCCTGAATCCCGGTCGTGCCTTCGTGTATGGGATGGATCCTCACATCCCGGTAGTGCTGTTCAACCGGGAATTCATCACAGTAACCATATCCACCCAGCACCTGGAGTGCCTGGCTCACAGATAGGATACACATCTCTGCCGGATAACTCTTGGCAACGGGTGTGAGGAGATCCAGCAACATGGAGTATTTCTCTTTCTCCTCTCCTTCCAGGACCCGTTCAAGGTCTGCATACCTGGCACATTGAAAGAGCAGGGACAGGGAGCCCTCCACAATGGCCCTTTGATAAAGGAGCATTCTCTTGACGTCAGGATGGCGGACAATAGGGATTTGGGGGTTTGAAGGGTCCTTGTCAGAAAGTGGTCTTCCTTGGGTCCGCTCCTTTGCATACTCCAGTGCGGTGTAGTAGGCCGCAGATGCAATCCCTGACGCCCCCAGCCCCACATCTATACGCTGTTCATTCATCATCTGGAACATGCAGGCCAGGCCCCTGTTCGGCTCCCCCACGAGCCACCCGCGACAATCGTCGTTCTCACCCATACTCATCTGTGTAATGGGAGAGCCCCTGTAGCCCAGTTTATGGTACAGGCCCGCGATGCTGACATCGTTGAAGACCAGCCCCCCGTCTTCTGCCGGCCGATACTTCGGCACCACGAAAAGGGAAATACCTTTCACCCCTGGCGGGGCACCCTTGATCCTAGCCAGCATCAGGTGAACGACATTTTCCACGGCATCGTGATCCGATGCGGATATGAATATCTTCTGTCCCTTGATCTTGTAATAACCTTCGTCCGTGGGCTCAGCCGTGGTCATAATGTCACCCACGGAACTCCCTGCCTGGGGTTCGGTCAATGCCATGGTACCCTGCCACTTACCCGAATACATATTTGGCAGGTAAATCTTCTTCAAATCCTCTGTCCCGAAGGTCTCGATCAGGTGTGCCGCTCCGTCGGTCAAAAGGGGATAGACCATGGCAGAGTAGTTTGCCGCTGAAAAGATGAATTTGCATGCGAAAGAGAGCATGAGTGGTAGTTGCTGTCCTCCCACTTCCATCGGCGCATTCATACCTATCCAACCCCCTTCGCCGCATTCTTTCATAAATTGCTTCATGGCGGGGTGTACCTTTACTTGCCCGTCCACGTATTGGGGCGGATTCTTGTCCATCTCCTGGAAATAGGGCCTCAGGAGATCCCTGCCGATCTTCATCGCCGTATCCAGGACCATGTCGAATATCTCTCTGTTGTGCTCCCGGTAATAGGGATACTGAGTCAGGCTATCAATATCAAAGACATCGTAGAGCAAGAACCTGAGGTTTCTCTCGCTGACAAACTTTTCAGCCATACTCTAATCCTCCTAATCCGGACGAACCGGATATCATAGACTTCTCACAAATTCCAAAGACGAAAGTCCGAAATGGCCCTTGTAATCATCACTCTTTTACATTGCCCTGTAACCACCATCCACAAAAAGCACAGTCCCCGTCATGTAGTCTGATGCGGCGGAGCTCAGGAACACTACGGCGCCTTTCAGATCTTCAGGGACCCCGAAACGGCCCAGAGGAACATGGGACAAGATATGCTCCGCGCCTTTTTCCATGGTCACCCGCGTCATCTTGGTCTCTACGAAGGCAGGGGCAATGGCATTGACGTAAATGCGGTGCTTGGCCCATTTTACGGCCAGGTCCTTTGTGAATGCCTCCATGGCCCCCTTGCTCGTGTTATAGGCAATGGCATCCATTACTTCCGACCTGCAACCAATGCTCCCGAAGATCGAGCTGACGTTTATGATCTTCCCGCCACCCCTCTCTATCATGACTCTGCCGATGATCTGGGAGCAAAGAAAGGTACCGGTAACATTGACATCTATGACTTTTTTCCATCCCTCGAGGGGATATTGTTCTGTTGGCGCCCCCCATGTCGCCCCCGAATTATTT
>JAFDHO010000051.1 GCA_019308745.1 Deltaproteobacteria bacterium | reverse complement strand
CATACTAAAATCTTGGAGCTTAGATCTTTTTTGCAAACTCTAGAGATCCTCTTTGTTTCCTATTACCACATATGCATCCAGAACCTTTGTCCAAGAAACTACCAATAAGGAGGTTCCCAATGTCACAAAAGAAGGAGAAGCTTTTGAAGGGGATGTTCATATTTGGTGCACTCTTCGGATTCATGTTTTTCGGCCATATTGTAGAAGCGAGGGCTGCTTCATCAGATGGCTTTCGGTGGAAGTACGAGGTTGGTGCCAGGTCAGTTGCACCAGCCCCTGGAAGGATTACGCTTTGGGCCGCCCAGGAGATCAAGAAGCGAAGCAATGGCAGGCTCGACATCCAGGTCTATTTTGGAACTCTCGGCTACAGGATTTCTAATGCTATAAGGACCCTCGGCCAGGGGCTTATCGAAGGCCAACACGTTTTTGGCGATTTTGTTGCCGGAGATCTACCACTTCTATCGATCATGGGTCTACCGGGCTTGATCCCAAAGAACAGTCTGGCGCTGCAAAAGAAAATCCACGAAACTCTTTACCCTCGTTTCGCACAGGCTGCCTTAAAAAGGAACATCGTGTTGCTGGGAGGGTATCAGGCTCCCGGTCGCCGGATTTTTACTACCAAGAAACTAAACGATCTCTCTAAACTGAAAGGGATGGTCCTTCGGGCCCATTCTCCCTCTGATGTTCTGTTGACAAAAAGCGTCGGTGCCTCACCAGCTGACATTGCATTCACTGAGACAGAGATGGCAATCCGTCGGGGAACCGTGGACGGTATAGTAACCCAGGACAAGGGTATTTTAGACCTGAATCTTGTTGATTTCGTAAAGACCTGCTTTGACATTGACATGGGTGGTAGCATGGTATGGTTTGCATTCTCAAAGAAGGCATGGGACACCCTTTCGCCTGAGCTCCAGGAAATCGTCAGGGAGGTGTGTGAAATGGCCATGGACGCAGGGTGGATCATAACAAGGATCACGACTGACGAGATTTACGACAAATATCGCAAAGCCGGCATGAAGATCCTGGATCTAACTGAAGATGAAAAACGGGTCATCCAAAAGGGTACTGCCAGAGCCGTAGACGATTGGATAAGAAGGGTAGGCCCCCAGGGAAGAGAACTTGTTGATATTGTCAAGAAGATGACGGCCGCACAATAGGGCGCTATGCAACGCAACATAATGAAACACCCTTTCCAGGGTCGCTGTGGTTCCAACGGGACCATCCAGGAAAAGCAATGAAAACACTTTTCGACTATTATTGCCGTCTTATCACCACATTGAGCAAGGCTGCGTTTAGCGTTAGTATGCTGATTATGGCGGTCCTTACGCTTTTCGTTCTCATTGGCACAGCCGCACGTTATTTGTTCAACGCGCCAATTCCCTTCACCGTTGCCTTCTCGGGATACATGATGTTAGCATTGGTTTTCTTGGCCTTCTCAGGTACACTCGTGGACGGGCACCACATCAAGATACGGGTGCTTGTTAACCGCTTACCCCAGAAATTACAGAATATTCTCCTATTTGTAACTTTGACCGTAAGCCTTTGGTGGTTCTTGTGTCTCGCAATCGGCTCTTGGGCTATTTGGTGCTATTTTTTGAGCAACAGGGTAATGCCCGGTTCTGGCATCATGATCCCCCTTTGGATAGTGGCCCTGCCCCTTGTTATAGGATCGCAGCTGTTATTACTGCAATTGTTGGCAGAGATAGGGAACCAAATGAACCACATTCGTAAGGCCAATAAACCCGACAGCTGACTGCAACCTGAGGATGGAAAAACCTATCCCCCGGAGATTCGACTATATGGGAAAAGGTAATATGGTTGCGAAATGCGCAGATTAGTCTTTCCAGTAGAGGATACTGACACATGGTCTGGTTGTTCCTAGCATTTATCGTCATGTTCATTTTCCTAGCCATTGGGATGTGGATTGCCGCTGCTTTCGGAATCGCTGGGTTCATCAGCCTGTGGCCAATGATGGGTGAACGCTTCTTTTTCTTGGTCGGTGAGAAGAGTTGGGCGCTGAGCCAGGACTTCCTCATTATTGCCGTTCCACTTTTTGTGCTCATGGGTGATCTTTTGTTCAACACAGGTATGATGGATGAGTTGTACAACGGTCTCATACGTCTAATCCCACGATGGCTAAAGGGAGGGCTTATTCAAGTCAATGTCATAAGCTGCACCATATTTGCCGCATGCTCGGGCCTTAGTGTTGCGTCAGCGGCAACAATTGGGCGACTGGCCTATCCTGCACTAACCTCACGGGGTTACGACAACAAACTTACCTTGGGATCCATTGCTTGCGGAGGCAGCCTGGGCATTTTGATTCCTCCCAGCGTGGTTTTTATCGTCTACGCCATGCTGGTGGGAGAATCCGTGGCCAAGCTGTTTGTCGCTGGGCTGATTCCTGGACTGCTTTTAGCCTGTTTTTTTTCGCTTGCCATTATGTTTCGAATCTGGATCAACCCAGAATTGGAACCGAAGGAGATGGAAAAGCGTGTTTCCTTGAGGGACAAGCTGGTTGCCTTTGGCAGGGTTTCACCTTTTTTCGGCCTGATTGTGCTGGTCTTGGGCAGCATCTACTTGGGAATTGCCACACCAACTGAAGCCGCCAGTTTTGGTTGCGGAGGGGCCTTGCTCATAGGCTTATCATACAGGCGATTGACTTGGGGAATTGTAGAAAGGAGTCTTAGAAGTGCGGTGGTTACTGGAGCTTTCATATACTTCATCGTCATCGCGGCATCACTCATGAAAGTTGCATTGGCCTACTACCATATAGAAGCTTTAATGGAGGATTTCCTCATTCTCTTTGGTAGATCCCGTGCTTTTCTATTTGTTGCTATCGTCGCACTTTACGTGGTCTTAGGCTGTGTCATGGATCCATTGGGTATGACACTGGTTACCCTTCCCTTCGTAAGCCCCCTCCTCTTAGCTGCCGGCTTTGACATGCTCTGGTTTGGCGTTGTCTTTGTCATCCTGGTGGAGATGGCACAGATCACCCCCCCGATAGGCTTTATCCTCTTTGTTTTGCAGGGTGTGTGTGACGTGCCGATCTCCGAAGTTTCAAAGAGCGTATTACCCTTCTTACCAATCTATCTCTTCATGATCGTTTTGTTATATCTATTTCCTAGAATTGCCCTTTGGCTCCCTTCGAGCCTGTAACTCAAGGAGTTGGATGATAATTGGGAGGAAAAGAATGAAACCAAGTCAAACTGAGTGTTACTACTGCAAGAGGCTCTTTGAAAAAGGACCTGTTGTTAAGATTATCAAGGGGAAGAGACGCGTTTTTTGCAGCGAATACTGCTATGTGCTTCATCGTCATAGGGTTCCTGGGTACGACATGGAGCGGACTTACTCGGTCATAGCCAAATCATTTCAAGTTCCTGACTTTCGAGAATTACTCAAGGAGGACTAGGAATGGAGATAAGGGAATTAGCCGACGAAATCATCGAGACAGATGTGCTCGTTATTGGCGGAGGGTTGGCTGGGTGCATGGCAGCTCTTCAAGCTAAAGAACATGGTGTCAGGGTGTCGGTTTTGGAGAAAGCCGCGATCAGGCGGAGTGGCGAATGTGGGCGCGGAATAGATCATTATCCTATCCCCCATCCCTACTTTACCGGCATCAGAGCCGAGGAGTATGGCCAGATGCGCGCCTCGGAATTCGCAGGCATGGTCAGCAAGTCCTTGAGCATCATTACTGCCGAGGAGTCACTGAAGCCGCTCATAGTATTGGAGGATATCGGAGTCAAGATACGGGAAGAGGACGGATCAGTCAAGATTCAGCCGGGGAGGATTTCCCTGTCTTCCAAGTCAAAAGATATAGGCAAAGGTGACTTTCTTCTGTATAGAGGGGCGGACGTGAAGATCAAACTAGCGGCAGCCCTCAAGGAAAGAGGGGTGGACATCTTTGATAGAACAATGCTCACTGCTCTTCTGGTAAAAGACGGTTCGGTGAAAGGCGCCACTGCGGTTAACGTAAGAAATGCGAAGTTTATCGTTTTCAAGGCGAAAACCTTTGTGCTCTCAACAGGAGGAATACAAAGGCTTTACGCTTATCCTTCTGCCCCCTTCCCCAATCATCTCTTTATAGGATACACCACTCCTACAAATGCAGGAGGAGGGACGGCGGCGGCATATAGAGCGGGGGCACGACTTTCAAATCTGGAGTTTGTTTACATACATACGACTACAGCTGGCTTGCCCTGGGGTCAATTGGTAAACATGGGGGCCACGGTGGTCAATTCTAAAGGTGAAGACCTGTGGGAAAAATATCCTCACGCGAGAGAGAAATACCCTCTTGGAGGGCTGTACCCCACTACCAATGTTGCATTTATGCCCAATACATCCGAGGCCGTGATCGGAAGGGATGTCATCTATTTCGACACATCCCAAATAACCCGGGAAAAGGAATGGGGTGGAAATATTATCTATGGTAACGAATGTCCCACTTTCCTTGGCCTAATGCTCGCGCGTGGCGGCATAAAAAAAGAGCCCGTAGAGCTGAAGCCCTGGTTGACCGGCCTGCCGAGGAATCTTTGCGGTGTCCTGCATGATGAGAGAGGCGAATCGTCACTGAAAGGTCTCTTTGTCGCCGGCGACGTCGGCGGCGGTCTGGCTCTGTATGGGGCTACCGCCGCCTTCGCCTGGGGTTACAGGGTCGGCCATTTCGCTGCGGAGGATGCCCTGCAAACCCAAGAGTATGCCTTTGACAAGACTCTGGCAAAGCAAGTGTATGACGAGAGACAAAGGGTGATCGGACCCCTAGGCCTAGAAAACGGCTTAAATCCCCTTGAACTCGAAGAAGTCGTCAGGAATCTTATGAGACAAAATGTTGGCATAAATAAAATAGAACCACGCTTGAAAAGAACTTTAGAACAGCTCCACGTCATAAAGGAGGAGTTTATTCCATGCCTCTCAGCCAGCAACGCCCATGAACTCATGCGTGTTATCGAAGTTAAAGATATCATTGACATCGCAGAGATTCACACCAATGCGTCCTTGATCAGGACCGAATCAAGAATGGCTCCTGCTCATTTCAGAATTGATTATCCTGAACAGGATGACAGCAATTGGAGGAAAAGCATCATCATAGAAAGGGCGGGTGGTAAGATGAACTACTCGCTTGAAGAAAATGATTAGGGAGGAGAAGATGGTTACGCTGAAGCATGGCCCTGTCATTGATTATAGGCAGTGTAACGGGTGCCACAGATGTTATGACAACTGCCCAGATGATGTATTTGGATGGGATGAAGTCAAGGGACTGCCTATCGTCGCATATCCGGATGAATGTCATTATTGCGATATCTGTGTTCTCGAATGTTCTGATGAAGCCATACATCTAGATTTTCCTATTCAGGTTTTACTCGACCTCGGTGTTTACCCGAGGGACAAGAACAATTAACAGTCTAGCGGTTCGCATAAATTGGCGAGGACGACAACATATTTTCCGGGACGAATGGAGAGGAGCGTTTGTTCCAGGACGATTCCGATTCAAGGTATCGATCCACAGCGCCAAGATAAACTGTCCCTTGTCAATTGATCTGGTAGCATGGCCAATAAATGTCCACATAATCTCAACCTTTATCCAATTGTTGGTTCACTCCTTCGTAACTCTGAATCATTGTGTTGGTGAAGTACTAAGCAATTGTTTACTCCTAGATATTGAGCAGAGGCTTAATAGCATTATTCCTTTAACGTACCTCTATGGCGGTTGACCCTTGGAAAAGCTAAACCCTGGTTCACACAATTGAATTGGGGGCTGGAGATGGCAATACACAATGGAGACACCTTTCTATCACTCAAACCATTCCAAAAGGAGAACTGCTATGAAAAGTAAAAATGTCTGGTTCAAGGTCATGGCTTTCTTTGTCGTTGGCATCCTGTTTTCCCTATGGCCGAACGTAACTGTCGGATGGGCAAAGCCTATAGAGCTGAAAGTTGCTACCGCGACAAGCGAAACGGCGGCCTATTACGTTGGGGTCAAGCAGGCGCTTGACTCCATTGCCGCCAGGAGCAACGGAAGAGTCAAATTTGCCTATTTCCCCAGGAAGACATTGGTAAAGGCGCGCTCGACTTATGATGCTGTTGTCAAAGGCGTTTGTGATATCAGCATCGTGCAGCCAGCCTACTTCCCCGGCCGTTTCCCCTTGACGGATGTCGTCAGCATAGAGCCGGCCTTTGTCAGCAATACAGAGGCTGGCAAGAACTGGCTGTTCATTAAGGAAAATTTGTTGCACGAATGGTCCGAGGTGAAGGTGCTTTGCTTGAACGCAAAAGGGAGTGACGTAATGATGATGGCCAAAAAACCGGTTCGAACCCCTGATGATCTAAGGGGAAAAAGAATGTTCGCTATCGGCATTACAGCAAAATATATGGCGGCCTTTAAGGCGACTCCAATAAGAATGAGCCCCCTTGAGCTCTATGAAAGCCTACAAAAACGGATAGTTGATGGGGCATGTATTGGTGGAATGGCTGCAAAAACCATCAAACTCGCCGAAGTCTGCAAATATATGACCGTGCCCGGCTTCGGCAACATTTTTAGTTTTACAATTATGAGAAAGAAGTCTTACGAACTATTGCCTCCGGATATCAAAAGACTGTTTGACGACCTTGAAAATACTGTGCCGCCAGCGATTGGGAAATTGTCTGATGAGCAGATGGAAAAGGCTTACAGGTACTTCAAGGATCAGGGGGGTGAAATCATCTACCTAACCCCTCAGGAAAGAGCTGCTTTCCTTAAGATAGCCATGGAGGTCAATGAGGAATGGGCAAAAGGGCTGGAAGCCAAAGGGCTACCCGGCAGAATGATTCTGGAGAAGAGATACCGATTTATGAAGAAATATATGCCGGATGTATTTCCGAAATGATTCTCTGCGCGGGGTACCGTCCTTTGCCCGTCCCCTTCGTTTTTGGGACACAAGGAGCCCCTTGTGTCTGCTGTGTGAATTGATTCTTTCAAACTGAACTCTTGTATTCTGATGACCGAGTTAGCATGGGTTTCTTCCGCAAGATCGTCTATGGTGTCAGCCATATCCTTGACCTAGTGGGTCAGGCAGCACTGGTGGCCCTAATGGTGGTCGTTATCGCCAATATCTGTCTGCGTTGGCTGAGAATTCCTGCAACGGGCTTCTTCGAGCTTATCTGTCTGCTTGGGGCCGTTGCCTTTGTGTTTACATGGGCTTGCACGCAAATTCAAAAAGGCCACTTACATATAGATGCTCTGGTGTCAAGATTTCCAGAGCGAGTCAAATCAATCATTACAATCCTAACACACTTTTTGAGTGTATTGATTTGTGCTGTCATTAGTTGGCAATGTATTTCCTTGGGGTACGCTTTATGGCACCAGGGACAGTTGGTATCAACGGTCGTATCCTTACCTCTGTTCCCTATAGCATTCATCATTTCATTTGGGGTCTTGATGTTATTCCTCACCCTCTTAGTAGATTTTGTCGATCTGATACGCGGGAACAAGAAACAATGACTTCATTGGCAGTAGGTCTGATAGGTATCATTTCCGCTATTCTTCTGATAGTCATCGGCATGCCTGTCGGCTTCAGTTTAGCCCTTATCGGCTTTCTCGGATTTGCATATCTCTCATCACTTGAAGCGGCGCTTGCGATCACCGGAACTGAAGTCTTTGCTGCTCTCTATAGTTATACTTTTACAGTAATTCCCCTCTTTGTTCTTATGGGCTCAATAGCTGCCCGATCAGGCATCGGACAAAAGGTTTATTCTACGGCTGACAAATGGCTCGGTCATCTTCCAGGGGGTCTAGCCCTAGCCACCTTTGCAGGATGTGCGGGTTTTGCAGCGATTTCAAACAGCAGCATGGCTACTGCAGCCACAATGTGCCGAGTGGCCTTTCCCGAGATGGAAAAACGCAGATACAAACCCGAACTATCTGCGGGTTCCATTGCTACCGGAGGGACTCTAGGTATACTCATCCCTCCAAGCGGCGTTCTTATAGTTTACGGAATATTGACAGAGGAATCTATCGGGAGCCTGTTTGTAGCAGCTGTTTTGCCCGGCATCCTTCACACCTTGCTCTATCTCGCCCTTGTTGTTGCTTGGACACAAATTGTTCCAGATCTGGCCCCCCCTTCCAAAGCGATAGTGAGCATAAGGGAAAGAGTCGGATCCCTTGGCGGGACCCTTGAGGCTTTACTGTTGTTCATGCTGGTGATCGGAGGCATGTTTTTCGGGCTTTTTACGCCTACTGAAGCAGGAGGTGTTGGTGTTGGGGGAATCACTCTCATTGCTGTTAGCCGAAAGATACTCAACTGGAGGCAATCTGCTGAGGCCCTTTCAGATACCGCAAGAACGATCTCTATGATTGCTTTAGTATTGGTCGGCGCGATGATATTCAATAAATTCTTGTCCCTCAGTCGCCTCCCTTTTGAACTGGCAGAGATGATATCTGGCTTGGCTCTCTCCCCCCATTTTTGTATCATCATAATGATGCTCAGTTATCTGGTAATGGGTTGCCTTGTCGATACCTTGTCAATGGTACTAATAACCGTACCTATCTACTTTCCGCTTGTCGTCTCCCTTGGCTTTGATCCCTTGTGGTTCGGAATCATCGTTGTCGTCATTGCAGAAATAGGAATGATCACGCCGCCCATGGGAATCAATGTATTCATCATATCAGGTATGCTGCCTAAAGTTCCGATCCAAGCCATTTTCAAGGGCGTGGTCGTATTCCTTGTCGCAGATCTTTTCTTGATTGTCCTCTTGTTGTTGTTTCCACAAATCGTCTTATTTCTCCCGAGTCTCATGAGGTAGCCAACCTTAGGTTCTATGCGCTGTTTGGCTATGCGTTCACTACACTAACAACATTTGACTAAAGGAGGTAAAAAATGAAAAAGGAGACTTTATGCATTTTCGCGATTCTGATGTTATTGGCATCACAAATAGCTGTCACTAACCTTTGTGCATCCACCCACAAGCCCGAAGGCGAGCTGAAGATCGGCCTAACGACCCTTTACACTCAAACGTTTCACCCTTTTCGGAACTATGCAGACATCAAAATCTATATCACGCCCCTTTTCGACTACCTTGTCGGTCTTGATGAAGATGGAAGACTACAACCAGGCATAGCCTACCAGTGGAAGGAATCTCCTGACCACCTGCGGTGGACCTTCTGTATTCGGGACCGCGTAAGATTTCATGATGGAACACCTTTATCTCTGGACGATATTAAATTCTCTTTAGATACGATACTTGATGAAAAGAACGTCAATGCGCGCACACTCTTCGCACCCTATCTGAAGCGCGTTGAAATCGAGCATCCAAACAAGATATTAGTCTATCTCAAGAAACCCTGGAGTACCTTCTTGTATCAGCTTTCTAAAGCAGGAGTGGGAGGAGGCATCATTCTCCCCAAGAACTACATAGAGAGAAATGGAGTCGAAAGCTTCAATGAACACCCTATAGGAACCGGCCCATACAGATTCCTAGAAAAGAAAGAGGGTGATTTTATCAAATATGAGGCCCAAGGTCATCATTGGAGGATCGGGACGCCGGGGTACAAATACATGACCTTCAGAAACATCCCCGAGGAGAGCACCAGAATAGCAGCCTTGCGTCGGGGTGAACTTGATGTTGCTATGATAAGTCGTGCTAGAGTCGGTGAGCTTGAGAAAGCCGGATGTCCAATTGTTTCCAAAGAGGCGAGCTTTGATTTGCAACTGTTCTTTATCGGAACCACCGAGCCTGACAACCCACTTTCCAAAAGGGAAGTAAGACAGGCACTTGTCCATGCTATTGACAAGCCCGCTATTCTCAAACACATCTTCATGGGAAGAGGGAAACTGATAGGACACAGTTTCTACATGAACAGTGGTTCGCTCAGTCTTGATAAGACTATCCCCATTTCGCCCTATGACCCCAAAATGGCAAAAGAACTGCTTTCTAAAGCTGGTTATTCTAAAGGTTTCACGATTTACCATTACGTTCATCAGAAGAAAGTCCCGGAGGTTAGCACCCTAGCCGAAGTTATCGCCTCTTATTGGGGGGCTATAGGAATAAAGACCAAAATATTGGAAGTCGATCCGTCTACCTTCAAGGCGGTTTATACCAGGAAGAAGAAGGCGCCAGGTCCCGCTTCGGTTGTTTGGGTAGTCGATAGTGAGCCTACATCACAATGGAGGCCGATCTTCCACTCTAATCATCAAAGGTACTCATGGAGCCGTTTTGGGGATGCCACTATGGATAAGCTAATTGAGGCCTTTGACAATCAAATAGATCTGGAGGGGTATATCAAGGCAGACCGCGAATGTGAAAAATATGTCAGGGAGCAATATTGGATCAGTGGTATCGTTGGAGTTAATTCGCCTTTTGCAACCGCAAGAAACGTGCCGGGCTGGAATTGCGGGAGGGGCAATCGAGGAGGGTTTAGATTTGAATACATAGGGGCCAAGAAATAAGGAGGCTTCAGAAGAACCATTAGCCGCCCATCCGTTGATACAAGTCGCGGAAAAGCTGGATACTACAAATGTTGAGATTCATATTAATGAGATCTATCCAGATGTTGATCGCACTTCTCGTGCTTTCTATAGTAGTCTTCGGTGTGGTTCGCATTCATGGCGATCCCGCACTCCTCTTCTTACCCCCTGATAGTACCGAACAGGACTATCAGAGGGTAAGGAGGAATCTTGGACTGGATAGGCCTGTTTATGCCCAGTACGGACTGTTTCTCTCGGGTGCTGTTCGAGGCAATTTTGGAAACTCAATATACACGGGTAGACCAGTTCTCTCTTCCATAAAAGAGGCCTTTCCAAATTCCTTTTGGCTCGTCCTCGTCAGTATGATCACTGGTTTAGCGCTTTCTATTCCTCTCGGTGTGCTGGCAGCTGCAAACAAGGGAAAAACGATAGACACTTTCGCCAGAATGGCTGCAGCATTGGGCCAATCGCTACCCAGCTTCTGGGTGGCTTTGATTGCGATGCAGCTATTCGCTGTGTATCTTGGGATCTTACCTACATCTGGTACTGGGAGTTGGAGGCACTATGTACTGCCAGTCGGTTGTCTTACCTTCTTTATTATGCCAGGGCCTGTACGTTTGGTCAGATCCAGCATGCTTGAGGTCCTTGACACCGAATATATCAGGTTTGCAAGAGTCAAAGGGCTACCCAAAAGGGTCATTCTTTGGAAACATGCCCTAAGAAATAGCCTTCTGCCAGTACTGGGCTTTTCCGCAGTGCAGCTTGCATTCATGATCACCGGAGCCGTTGTCATTGAAACAGTCTATGCCTGGCCGGGCCTAGGGAGACTCGCTTTCAGGGCCATATCAAGCCAGGACTTCCCGATGATTCAGGGGGTAGTGTTGGTCACGGCCTTTGTTGTGATCCTGGCCAACTTGGTGGCTGACATTTTCTATGCTTTGGTGGACCCCCGCATCAGGCTCAAGGCTTAGGGAAGCTAAACGTGGAGGTATTAAATTGGTTTCTCTGCTACCGAAACTCAAACATTACTACATACTCCTGAGGTCCAGCAAATTTCCATTTATACCGGGGCTAATCATCTTTCTCTTTGTTTTCGTTGCTCTTTTTGGAGTATATCTCGCACCCTATCCGCCGATCCGAGCAAATCTGGAGGGTAAGTTCATTCCACCTTTTTTTCAGGCGAATGGGACAATCTCTCACCCTTTGGGTACGGATCAATTGGGGAGAGATATCCTAAGCCGTATCCTTGTAGGCGCTAGACCCTCCTTTATCGTTGCCCTTGCGGTTATCGCTTTGGGAGGCTTAGGCGGAACCGCTCTTGGCATTGTCTCCGGATACATGGGAGGGAAAACAGATGTTCTGGTGATGAGAGCAGCGGACTCTACTATGGCTTTTCCAATCATTCTTTTGGCAATGCTGCTGTCAGTTGTACTGGGACCCAGCATACAAAATGTAATATTTGCCATATCCCTCATTATATGGGCGCGCTATGCCCGTGTCATACGGGGGGAGGTCCTGAGTATTAAGGAACGAGATTTTGTGGCGCTGGCCCGTGTTGGTGGTGTCTCCAGTATCACAATTATGTGGCGTCATATTCTCCCAAATGTAGCCCATACAATGTTGGTCATGCTAACGCTTCAGGTGGGAACGATCATTCTGGTGGAGGCGTCTTTGAGCTTTTTTGGCTGTGGAGTTCCTCCACCGGATCCGGTATGGGGGGGGCTTATAGCCAGAGGAAGGGAATATATTACTTCCGCATGGTGGATCACCTTTTTCCCCGGGGTTTCCCTTGCACTCGTAGCACTTAGTTTCAACATGTTGGGTGATTGGCTCCGAGAAGTCCTCGATCCCAAATTGAGGCAGGTATGAACCTTCTCCAGGTCGAAGGCCTAAGAACTCACTTCGTCACACGGTGGGGAACGGTCAAGGCCGTTGACGGCATAAACTTTAACATTGGATATGGAGAGACTTTGGGCCTGGTCGGAGAGTCAGGATGCGGCAAAAGTGTTACTTGTCTTTCAATATTGAGGTTAGTACCGCAACCCGCTGGCCGAATCGTGGGAGGGCAGGTTCTGTTAGAGGGAGAGGATTTGCTTAAAAAAAACGAGGTAGAAATGAGTTCAATCAGGGGGTCAAAGATATCTATGATACTTCAGGACACCATGACATCTCTTGATCCGGTATTCACCATAGGCAACCAACTGACAGAAACGCTTCGATTGCACAAGGGGCTCAGGGGGCAGACCCTTCGCGAGAAGGCCGTTGATATGCTTAGAATGGTGGGTATCCCTTCTCCTGAACTCCGTCTGAAGAACTATCCTCATGAATTGAGCGGTGGCATGAGACAAAGATCGGTGGCTGCCATCTCAATATCGTGTGAACCTTTGCTTCTCATTGCTGATGAACCGACAACGGCGCTAGACGCCACAATTCAGATTCAGTTCCTGGATCTTCTCCGTGAGCTCCAGCAGAGAATAGGGCTCTCCCTGCTTTTCATAACCCATGACTTCGGCATCGTTGCTCGAATGTGCAAAAAGGTGGCTGTCATGTACGCAGGAAAGATAGTAGAGAGGGCAGATGTTCGAGATTTGTTCGATCACCCTGCACACCCTTATACGGAGGCCCTCATGAAAGTCTTGCCCAAAGCACAGGAAAAGGTGGCAAGGCTACCTAGCATTGCTGGCGAGCCTCCTCGCCTTCATGACCTTCCGCCTGGATGTGCCTTCAGGCCCCGGTGTACATATGCGAGCGAAAGGTGCTCGGGGACGTATCCACCAGAGGTAATGATCGCTGATGGGCACGGAGTTGCATGTTGGAAATACAGCTAAGGGGTTCGACTCTTGGACCAAATATTGGAGATAAAGGGCCTTAGAAAATATTTCCCAATTGCCGAGGGAGGTTTCTTCAAAACAGCTTGGGTGAAAGCGGTGGACAACATAAGTTTCAGCGTTCAGAAAGGCCAGACTTTCGCGCTGGTCGGGGAATCTGGTTGTGGAAAAACGACTACTGCCAGAATAATCTTGCTCCTAGATAACCCAACTGCGGGAATCGTCCTTTTTTGCGGCAAGAATATATTCGGACTGAATCCGGGCGAAATTCGACAATACCGGTCGTCGGTGCAGGCAGTTTTCCAAGATCCTTATTCTTCTCTTTCCCCCAGGCTCAGAGTTGGGGCTATCATATCGGAACCTCTCAGGGCAAATAGAAAACATCTCACAAAGGCGGCGATTCAAGAAAAGGTGAATGAGGTCCTGCTGCAGGTTGGGTTGGATCCTGAAATGGCGACGCTTTTTCCTCATGAGTTCAGTGGGGGACAGAGGCAAAGAATTGCCATTGCGCGGTCTCTGGTTCAGCAGCCAAGTCTAATCGTTCTGGACGAGCCTGTGTCAGCCCTTGATATTTCTATGCAGGCTCAAATAATGAATTTACTCAAAGAGCTTCAGGACCGTCTCAAATTGAGTTATTTGCTCATTGCCCACAACCTGGCGACGGTCAGGTATATGAGCCATGCAATAGGAATTATGTACCTTGGAAAATTAGTCGAGAAAGGGGCTTCGGAAGCGGTCTTCGCGAAAAGGCTTCACCCATATACCCAAGCCCTTTTTTCAGCGGCCCTCCCCACCCATCCGGACTTAGTACAAGAGAGCCCCTATATGCTCGGCGAAGTACCAAGTGCTTTGAACCCTCCGCCCGGCTGTCGTTTTCATCCCCGTTGTTCCTCTGCAAAACCCATCTGTAGTCGTGTTGAACCCGAATTAAAGATGATTGCCCCCGGACATGAGGTGGCCTGTCTCCTTTGTTGAGCCTAACTTGAAGCTAATAACATTTACAACCCTGTCGGAATATTTACGGAAAACTCTTTCATTGGTCGGCTTGACGTTTTCTTGATATTAGAAGTGGAGGGAATCTATGACCAACCTTGGGTGTGATGGATTGATTACATTTCTGTATTACGAGGATATCGAAGAGGCGTCTGTGTTCTACCGGGATGTGATGGGATTCGAGAACGTGATGGACAGGGACTGGGTCAAGATCTACAGGATATCGGGTAATGCCCATGTGGGTCTGGTAACCGGACCACGGGGATGGCACAGGCCAAGCTCTCATAAACCCGTAATGTTGAGTATTATTGTTTCCGATGCGGACAAATGGTTTGAGTCTCTGAAGAGCAGAGACGTCAAAACCGACCTGGACGCCCCCAAGAAGGGCTCAGAGATCAATATGAAGGCCTTTAGGCTCTGGGATCCTGAAGGGTATGTTATTGAAATCGTAGAGTTTATAACGCCATATGGACTCTAGCTTGCCTTCTAGCCCTTGATGATGAGTTCGTCCAGTGTCCTCTTTGGCACGTGGTGGATGCCCTTCTCGTCCCTCCAGTATTTGACGTCACCCCCTGGCACGACATCTTCCAGAACCACCTTCTCAGCAGGTTTTCCCAGGGCGATTACCAGCAAGATCTTGAGGTGGTCCGGTATGCCGAAGCCTTTTACTAAGGGTTCCTTCTTGACTGTTGCTATGATGCAGCCGCCCAGTCCTCTCTCAACCGCTCCCAGGAGTATGGTCTGGGCCGAGATACCGTGATCACAACCGATCTTCTTGGTTATGGTCTCATCGTGAAGGATGATCACGTAACCGGTGGGCCGCTCTCCGGGTTCCGGTCCATCCCAGTCCGTTAGATATCCGGCCCAACTGAGGCAAGGGAATATGAGGTCGTTTGACTCCTTTTCCCAGGAGAGGATATATTTCAGTGGCTGCAGGTTGGCCGCCGATGCCGTGCATCTGGCGAGTCCTACAAGCTCGACTAGCGTCTCCCTTTCCATAACATATGATTCATCAAAGCGGCGATAGCTGCGATTCTGAATTACCATTTCTTTGAAATCCTTCATCTTCTCCCTCCTCTAATTCCTCAAGTTTCGCCTTGCCACCTATAGTCCCCCCTCATAAAGTACTATTATAATATCGGGCTTTGATTTTCCATATTAATGTAGCCTTTTGCACGCATAAGTGGCAGAGTAGAGCATCGGTTCTCATCTGGCGATTGGGGGATCAATAGGGCATGGATTTTGAGGCGATAATCTTTGACTTGGACGGGACCCTGCTCGATACGCTTGAAGACCTGGCAAACTCCATGAACAAGGTACTCACAGAAATGGGATTTCCCCCCCACCCGACTGAGTCATACAGGTATTTCATCGGCGAAGGGACACCGACCCTGGTATATCGTGCCTTGCCGGAAGAGGCCCGCACCGAGGATAACGTCAAAAAATGCCTTGACCGTTTTTTGGCGGCCTATAGCACCAATTGGAATTCAAAGACAAGACCCTACGATGGAATCCCGAAAATGCTGGACCTGGTCGAATCACGCGGCCTGAGAATCGCAATACTTTCTAACAAGGCCCATACCTTCACCATGCGCTGCGTTGAGTATTTCCTGGGCAAGTGGAATTTCGCTCACGTACTTGGGCAGCGCGATGGGTTGCCCCGAAAGCCGAGCCCCGCAGGAGCTCTGGAGATATCCAGGAGTCTTAGCCTACACCCCTCTCGGTTCCTTTACCTGGGAGACAGCGGGATTGATATGGAGACTGCTACCGCTGCTGGAATGTACCCGGTGGGGGCCCTTTGGGGGTCTCGTGATTCAAAGGAACTACTGGATTCCGGTGCAAAAGCCCTGATCGAGCACCCCCTTGAGATAGGGAGTTTTCTTGACTGACGGGTCGAGTTTTCACTCTCCCGTGGAGACTGGACTCCAGCACCTCTCCTAATGGGCGGTATCCTTGCTGAAGGAAGGCTTTTCAAGCATCTGCCCCTGGCTCTTTCCCCAGGATTCGCTCATATTCCCGCAGGATTGCCTCGGCGATATTGCCCCAGCTATACCTGGTTATCGACGCCCTTATTGCATCAATAGCTTCTGCCTCGGCCTTGGGCATCGAAAGGAGAAGGGCTATCTTGTCCGCCAGGCTTCCAGGATCGTTGTCATGAACGACGTATCCGGTCTTGCCTTCAAGGATGATGTTTCCCAGGTCTCCCACGTCCGTGGCTACAACGGGTGTCCCGCAGGCCAAGGATTCCAGGGCGACAAGACCGAAGCTTTCATAGTGGGAAGGGAATACGCAAAGGTCGGCTGCACTGTAAAAGTAGGGCAGCTTTTGCTGCTCCACCAACCCGAGGAACTCCACCGAATCCTTGATCCTGAGGTCTTCCGAGAGATCCCTCAGTCTGTCCACTTCACTCTGACACTGCTCGTCGCCCCCAATCACCAGTAACTTGACGTGGTCTCGCTCCTTCAAGCACTTCAGGGCCAAGATCAATCTGTCGATCCCCTTCAGGGGCACGATACGACCAACGAAGAGGATGATTTGCTCCCCATTGAACCCGAGGTAGTCCCTGGCCAAACCTTTTTCTATTGTCCTGAAGAGATCCAGATTAACTCCGCAAGGAACGATACTGATTTTTTCCCTGGAGGCACCATAGTACCTGAGGAAAAGGTCCTTTTCTCTCTCCGTGGGCGCAATGACGAGACTGGAGTTTTCAATCAAAGACCTTTCGCACGGGGTGCGCCATGGGGGCTCCTTGGATCCCATGGTGATCTCTTTTACCGCACCCAAGGTGTGAAACATGACAACATGGGGGACTCCCCAAAGGGACCGCAAGGACTGTCCTGCCCAACCCGAAATCCAATAGTGACTGTGCACCAGGTCATATCGGTGTCCGGACCGAAGTCTGAAATCCTCCACGTTGCACACGAATTCAGGGAGCTGCTCCCATGTGGACGACTTGTCGAGGTCCTTTGTCTCCCCTGCCCTTATGTGTATGAGGCGGGCCCTTGGCCCCAGTTCCAAGATCGGCGGATGATCGGGGCTGTGCGCCCGGGTAAAGACATCCACATGGTGGCCCCTTTCCCCCAGCTCCTTGCTCAGTTCCCTGATGTAGACACTCATTCCTCCCGTATTCTCGCTGCCCAACTTTCCCAGGGGACAGCTATGTACGCTCAGCATGGCTATTCTCATCGGCATAACACCACTTTCCTTTGCGCTCGCCACGGGCCTATCCGAGGTTGATCCGGCAGCTTTCCAAAGGGACCTCCTTCCCTCCCAGGCGATACTTGTATAACTCCGGCCCTTTCAAGAAGTCAAACTTCCTCTTTCCCTTTTCTATGCTGTCTTTGATGCAGAGGATCTTAGACACAAGCCCCACACCCAGATTCCCGTATTGAGGGTCAAAGCCGCTGTTGTAAAGATACACGACTTCTTCGTAATCAAAAGCCAGAAATGTCGCAACCGGCTTCCCGGCTAACTCCAGTAAATCTATTCTCAAGAGACCCGCCCGTGACATGTTCGCGGCCAGGGCCCTGAAAAAGGATTCCCGATCAGGCCTCATGAATTCGTCCTTGTCTTTTCTGCTCTTTCGGAATAATTGGAAAAAAAGTTCAAGGGCGTTCCGGTGCTCCTCAATATCTTCTATGACCCTGAATCTCGCTTCGGCAGATTCCTGCACTCTCCTGAGCTTCCGTCTCAATTCATGGCGCTGTTTCCCGGTCAAAAGCCCAAGGTACGCTTCCCAGGATCCCGGGAGGTCTATCTCCAGGGACACATCTATTTTTTTCCTTGAGACATCAAGGCCTCGTTCTCGGGCAGACTTTACGAGATGCGTGGCCACCCTGGAATCATGCCTTACGGCTCCCAATGTCAGTGACCTGATACCCTCGCTTTTGATGTCCTGCCAAAAGAGATCAAAGAATCTCTCTTCCGAGCCGGCAGCTACGAGAAAGTCCATGTAGTCGCAGACGTCTTCGCTCCCCATGAAAAAGGCCCTGTTTCCCCTTACTACAAGGGGCGCAAGGCCTACCAGCTCCCCCTTCTGGTTTCTAACCGTGTACAGGTAGGAAGATCGTGGTGAGCCAAAGACATCCCACCACGCCCTTAACCAGGGGGGCACAACAAATAGAGGAGTCCACTCCAAGCTCTGCCGGTCCTCCTCCCAGAGAGCGCAAAGATTATCCAGGTCTTCGATATTCGAGCTGAAGTTGGAATCATCCTGTCCCATTGCCACCTTTGTAGAGGAAAAATAGTAAACGAATCGCCACCCAAACTATGTGCCCCTTTCTACACCCTGACCTTCCGCTCATAAACATGGCTTCGCATGAAGCCCGGGCTGTGCCCCCGGCATGCTTGAAAAGACAAAAACCCCTGCTGAACGGGTCATTCGGAGGGTTTTGGCCTCGGGCCTATTAACCCGCAAAGACCAAAAGCAAGAAACGGGTGCTACCCCGGAGAAAAAGAGCGCAAGTTGGACTTGTCTATCAACACCCAAAGCATTGAATATTAGAGAAAAGGTTGGATTATGTCAAGGATAACATATCCTTCTGCCAAAATCCTAGGAGGGTTCCCCCGCTCCCTTTTCATACCACCGACTGCTGGAGTAGACTTCAAAACCTGCACCCGCATAAAGGGCCCGAGCAGCCTTATTTTCGCTGTCACAGGTCAATACCACCCGCTGAAATCCTTTGCTTTTCAAATGGCTCAACCCCGCCAGCAAAATCGCCTTACCCATCCCCTTCCCTCGGCAATCCGGGTCCACCCCAAGCATATGGATCCGTGCCCGACGCTCCCGGTGTCTTCCCGAGCTTTGACATAGGACGGTCCAACAGTAGGCAATGGGTCTCTCTCCTTTGAGACAGAGGATGACATTTTCATAGGAAGTGTCCGGATGGCCTATGCGGTGAAGGATCTCCTCCACGCTATTGGGGTTGAAACCCCAAGTCCCCGTAAAAGACCTGTTCTGTATGTCGGCCAGCATAGCCTCCTCTCCCCTCTTGAGCTGTCTTATGGTGGTCCCAGGCAGGGTCTCGGCGCCATAGTGGCCTTCTTCAACATTCATGTGCATCTCGACAAAACATCTCACATATCTAAAACTCCGATTGAGCAGCAGTTCCTCCATAGAGGTGTCCCCTTCAGGAATATTGATATGGACGGACTGCACACCCAGCTCCCGTGCTCTATTAATGGAAGGGGGTAACAGGTCATTGATCAAGCTGCTCTTCAGATATCCTGGAGAAACCATATGGTTCAAAACGGCCCTTTTGATCTCCAATTCGGGTATGACATCAATGAAGCCGACTATTTGTCCCCCCTGTTCTGCGATGAAGAGGTCCCTTTCAGGGGAATGATTCGGTCGGTCAAGATCCCTAAGGGCTGCCCCCGCCGCCTGCGCGCACGCTATCCTGGACTCCCTCTTTGCCTCTTTTTCCAGCTTCTGGAGTCTCCGATAATCTTCCGGTGTATAGTTCCTTATGCCATACTCTTTGCCGTCCACGGCTATCCCTGTCCTCCCTTATGAGTGTTGTGCTATCATGGTAACTTGTTTGTTTCCATTAAGAAGTCATGGGGATGACTGTCTGGGGAGGCCTCCCCCAAAAGACAATAGGAGACCTTTGAAAATCTTTCCCACAACTGTCCATGCCACCCGCTGCTCGACAAAATCTGAGCAGATTCTCGCCCTTTTCATTATGTTTTGGACCGAGGCACCCATGTTGCCGGTCTCAAAGCGGGTTTCTCGGAGGTCTCAATAATATTTTGGGGTTGCCTGCCGGAGGGTTGCTGGGACACCCCATCGTTGTTATTTTATGAGGTATTATGGACTCCATTTGAGCAAGTGCAGGACGGCAGCCGTACAGAGGATTTTCCGAAAGGTACCTGCTTCTCTTGCAACCATTGCCGTTGAACCGGGAGGAAGAAGATGCATGAATAGGAAAAGCGCCCATGTCATGGTTGTTACACCCCATCCTGATGATGCTGAATTTGGTGTTGCCGGTACGGTAGCCCGCTGGGTCAGGGACGGAAAAGACGTCGTCTATGTGGTTTGCACAAATGGCGACAAGGGCTCCAATAATTCAGAGATCGATCCGAAGGAGCTGGCCAAAATTCGGGAAAAGGAACAACTGGCCGCGGCCGCCTTACTCGGGGTCAAGGACGTGGTTTTTCTCCGTTATCCGGATCAGGGCCTGGAAGACACCCCGGAATTCCGCAAGAAGATCGTACGCTTGATACGGACCTACAGGCCGCAAACCGTCGTTACCGCCGATCCTTACCGCCGCTATATCTGGCACAGGGACCATAGAATTACCGGTCAGGTGACCCTGGACGCCATCTTTCCCTACGCAAGAGATTACCTTTCCTATCCTGATCTCACTGAAGAAGGCTTACGGCCACACAAGGTCAGGGAAATCCTCTTTTGGGCCTCGGAAGACATCAATTTTCGCTCCGACATCACAAAGACCTTTGATCTAAAATTGGCTGCGCTGCAATGTCATGAGAGCCAGGTCGGGCAATTTCCGTCGGGAGAACTGGAAAAGAGACTCAGGGAAAGGCACAGCATGCTTGCCGAAGGACAGGATTTTGAGCTGGCGGAGGCCTTCCACAGGGAAGAGATCTGGCAATGAAACAGCCTCATCTCGCCTGCTCCCCGAGACCTTTGCAGAACCCGTTTTCTGGACGGCAACCCGGTTGCCTCTCCAAGGTCGTCCGTCTGCTGTCGTCGGTCCCCCGTCGTCCCTGGGGGACGGGTTCCACCCCGTCCGTCTCAGCCTGGCAATTCTGGGGAAGATTTTCAAAGATCTCTCCCTTCCAGGGGAGAACCTCAAGCGAAAAAACTCCTCGGGGCAAATTGAGGGCAAGAATCTCCGAGCGACTGAATCCCGTTCAGGAATCTACGATGAAAGCCAAAGGACATCCCCGCAAAGATTCGGATCATGGGGCCTGGAGGAAAAGACCTCAAACTCCGCCTTTTCCTTCTTGAGGGTGGTGGATTCCCCGTGTCCGGGATATATCCTCGCTTCTTCCGGCAAGAGAAAGATCTTGTCCCTTATTGACGTAATTATCTCCTGCAGCCTCTCGGGCGATCCGGTCTTGCCCGGCCCCCCTGGAAAGATCGTATCCCCCGATAGGAGAATCGGCATACGGTAGAAGCATACACTACCTGGGGTATGCCCCGGGGTATGGAGCACCTCGAGGCTCAGCTCACCAAAGGAGACCTTGTCTCCGTGCCCGAGGGAGACATCCGCACCGCCGGTGAGCCTGTCAGCGTCAAGGGGGTGAGCAGCCACTGGAACGGACAGGACCGAACGGACCTCTTCGAAGGCCCCCAGGTGGTCCATGTGGTTGTGGGTGATGAGAATGTATCTCGGTTTCGTCCCCTCAAGGGATCTCAGGATTTCTCCGCTCTCCGCAGGAGTGTCCACCAGAACACTCTCCCCGGTCTTCTTGCATGACAGGATATAGCAGTTGGTCTCATAGGGACCCAAGACGAGTTTCTCAAGCCTAACCTTGTCGTTCTCTTCCACGATCGGCATATGTGACTCCTTACTGTTTCCTTCCCTCTTCCCCTTGGCGCTTTGGCAGGACCTCCGGAACGGGACCATATTCCCCTTTTTCCGTTTTGTAGGGTACAACCCTCAAGAACAGGCCTATCTCTCCGCTCTCGGCGACCCTCCACAACCTCCCCGTCAGGGTATCCAGCATGAACTGATCCTTGCTGGAATCCGATATCTGGCCAAAGACATATCGTCCCCCCGCACAGCTCAGCACTCCCACCTGGGGCTGTTGTTGAATTTGCTGCTGCCCGAGGCCAAACTGGGCCAGGGCGTGATGTGGGCCCAAAAAGAAAACGGCAAGCATCCCAAAGGCAATGACAATGAACATTATTACCTTCTTTCTTCCCATGCCTTCTCCCCCCTTTCACACAAATTCCTTTTGAATTATGCCCATAGAACGCATCTTTTTGCAATACCTTTGCCGAAAGGCCTCTGCTTCCAGACCACGGGCGGCCTTCGACGGACTGAGGACTCCGAAATGGCAACCCCTCTGCCTGGAGAGGCAACGCCCCTTTTCCACAGATTCAAGCAGCCCCCCTCATGGGGCTTGCTATCTTTCACGTCACCTCAACGTTCCGGGGTCATGTTTCGCACTGAGCGCTTCGAGGTCCTATTGAGGAACACTCTGAAATCTGTTAAAGAGATGTTGTTGGGGATCTATCACTTCTGCCTGGGGAATGGCAGGTGCAAGGAATGCGTGCTTCGCCGGCAAAGCAAATCCTCCTCTTTGGAGAAACCGGGATCTCAAGACGACAATTTGTCAGGTGTCTGGGTACCGCTCTTTGTTCCTTCTGCCTGGGGCCCATCCTGCGCCCTGGAAACAGGGCTGAGGCTCAGATTGTGAAGAGGGGCGGCTTCAAGATGAAGGTATCCCCCTATTTCTCAAACCTAAAGGGAAGGGAGATCCTTTGCCAACTCTGCCCAAAACAATGTCGCCTCCGGGATGGTGATAGGGGTTTTTGCCGGGTGAGAATGAATCGAGGCGGGACAGGCTATACCCTGGCATACGGAAACCCGTGCGTGGTGCATCTAGACCCGATTGAAAGGCAACCCCTCTTCCACGTCCTGCCCAGCTCCCAATCCCTTTCATTGACAACGGCAGGATGTAACTTCCACTGCATGTTTTGCCAGAACTGGGAGTTCGCCCTTGCCTCTCCCGAGCATGTTTACTCCTACGATATGCCTCCCGAGCTCGTCTTGAAGAAAGGGAAGCAAATGAATGCCAGGGCCGTGGCATACACCTATGGCGAACCTACCGTTTTCTTCGAGTATATGCTGGATGTGGCCGCAGGGGCAACCGAGGGAGGGCTCTTGAACGTCCTTCATTCAAACGGGTTTATCAGCCATAGGCCTTTAAGGGAATTGATAGATTACTTGGACGCTGCAAATATCGACCTCAAGGCCTTTCGGCAGTCCTTCTATGAGGAGCTCTGCGCAGGCAAACTACAGCCGGTCCTGGAGACGCTAAAAATATTGAAGCACAGCAATATCCACCTCGAAATCACCAACCTGGTCATTCCTACGAAAAACGACGACATGGTGACCATAAGAGAGATGTGCACCTGGATCACGGGGGAACTTGGAAAGGACACACCGGTCCACTTCCTGCGGTTTTATCCCCTTTATCGGCTAAGCGGTCTCCCGCCAACTCCGGTTGCCACCCTGGAAGGTGCAAGAGACATCGCCCTCTCCTGCGGCCTTGAATATGTCTACATCGGAAACGTCCCCGGGCACAAGGCATGGAACACCTTTTGTCCGAGATGTGGCAGGTTGGTGATAGAAAGAATAGGTTACATGATAGGAGAAATCAACCTCAAGGGAGGGAAGTGTAGGTTCTGCGGGAATCCCATTCCTGGCATTTGGGACTGAGGATCTATCCTTTGTCCTCGATGTAACACTTTAGCCTTTTGAAATGCCTCCTCAGATAGGGAGAACGGGTGATGATGCCTTTTCTGGAGTGACTGGCGGGAGGGCGCCGTCTTTTCGCGACTTGTCAGTGGGGGA
>JAFDHO010000233.1 GCA_019308745.1 Deltaproteobacteria bacterium | reverse complement strand
CTGGACGCGTTGGACGGCACGGATACGAATCTCTTCCAATGTCTTCGGGCTGAGCTTTCTTCCATCTAATGTTTTCATGGCTCAGCACTATAGCATAAGTCATTTGGAATGTCTAAACACTTTTGATCTTATTAATAAGTGCAGCTGCCGTAGCTGAACCCCGTGTGATCGAGGAAGCAGCGAAAGTCGTTGGCGCTCAAAGCATTGTGGTGATAGTGGATGTAAAAAGGCAAAACCCTGTCGGAAACTACCGCGTTTACACGCACAATGGAAGGATCGGTCACGGAATTGATCCTTTCGGGTTCGTGAGAAAGATCGAAGCCCTTGGTGCGGGCGAAGTGGTGCTCAATTCAATAGCTCGTGACGGCACGATGGGCGGATATGATCTTGCAGAAAAGATTCGTAAAATAACATCTTTACCCATGACCGTCTTGGGTGGAGCTGGTTCTCTTAATGATATAGAAGGGTTGATTCGTGATTTCGGGGTCATCGGCGCGGCGGCCGGGAGCTTGTTTGTCTTTAAGGGGAAATACAGGGCCGTGCTAATCAACTATCCGACAAGGGACGAAAAGGACGCACTTTGCTCCAGAGCCATGATGGGTATGGGATGAAGCAGGTGTTACACAGCTTAAGAACTGGCGCCACTGAGGTTGCTGAAGTTCCAGTTCCTGAACCCAAGCCTGGGGAAGCCTTGATCCAGACCTCGAGGAGTCTCATATCGTCGGGTACGGAGCGAATGCTGATTGAATTCGGTAAGGCCAACCTGTTGCAGAAGGCTCGGCAGCAGCCGGACAAGGTGCGGCAGGTCTTGGAGAAGGTGCGTGCGGAAGGGCTGTTGCCAACCCTGGAGACCGTGTCCCAGCGGCTTGATGAGCCTTTGCCTCTCGGCTACTGCAATGTAGGTCGAGTCGTGGAAATCGGGCAGGGAGTGATGGGTTTTTCAGTTGGTGATCGGGTGGAATCCAACGGGCCGCATGCAGAGTATGTGTGTGTACCTGAGAATCTGTGCGCCAAAATCCCTGATAATGTATCTGACGAGGAGGCGGCCTTCACCGTTGTGGGAGCCATTGCGCTCCAAGGCATCAGGCTAGCAGAACCAACACTGGGTGAATGCTTTGTGGTTTCCGGATTGGGGTTGATCGGATTGATTGCGATTCAGCTGCTTACGGCCAATGGTTGCAGGGTGCTTGGAATGGATTTGGATTCAGGCAGGTGCGTTTTGGCCAGCCGCTTCGCGGCCGAAGCAGTGGATCTTGGTCGAGGAGAAGATCCGATCTCGGCTGCACAAAGTTTTTCGCGAGGCTGGGGCGTGGACGGCGTACTGATAACAGCGGCCACAAAGAGCAGCGAACCCGTACACCAAGCTGCCCAGATCTGCCGAAAGAGGGGCAGGATTGTGCTGGTAGGGGTTACAGGCCTACGGCTCTCCAGGGAAGACTTTTACAAAAAGGAACTCTCCTTTCAGGTATCCTGCTCATACGGCCCTGGACGGTATGACCCGGCATATGAGGTTAAAGGGCAGGACTACCCTGCTGCATATGTCCGCTGGACTGCCCAGCGAAACTTTCAGGCGGTCTTGGACATGATGGATGCGGGGAGAATCCAGGTTGAGCCCCTTGTGAGCCGAAGATTCGCCATTGAAGAAGCGGAACAAGCGTATGCGGTGTTGGAACAAGAACGAGCATCCCTTGGGATCATTCTTGAGTATGGCCGAGGGGCTGCAACAGGAATCCCCGATGCCTCGCTGCAGAGCGAGGAAAGGCCCCAAAGGGCTCTTTCCCTGAAGGCAGATCAGGCGGTATCCACCCGGGATTCGGCCAAGGCGGCGGTAGTAGGTTTCATAGGCGCAGGAAACTATGCCGCCCGGGTGCTCGTCCCTGAATTCCAGAGGGCAGGTGCAAGGCTGAAAACTATAGTCAGCAACGGAGGGGTCAGCGCAGCATATCTGGGCCGCAAGTACGGGTTTGAGGCCGCCTCCACAGACCCTGATTCAGTCTTTGACGATCCGCGGATAAATGCCGTTGTGATCGCCACCAGGCACAACAGTCACTCGGATCTGGTCTGTCGGGCACTTATGGCAGGAAAGCACGTGTTCGTTGAGAAACCTCTCTGCATTTGCGAATCAGAACTCAAAAGAATAGTCGAAACATACAATCAGACAAATCAGATCAACCAAGCCAACCGGTCTAACCAGATCCTTATGGTTGGCTTCAACAGGCGGTTTGCACCGCATGTCCGAAAGCTCAAGGAACTGCTGGATGCTGTCAGAGAACCCAAGGCATTCGTAATGACTATCAATGCCGGGGCAATCCCAGCTGACCACTGGACACAGGACCCTGAGATAGGCGGCGGGCGCATCGTGGGTGAGGCATGTCATTTCGTAGACTTGTTACGATATCTAGCAGGGGCCTCAATTATTGAAGCCCGGCGTTTGGATATGTCTAGTAAAACTGGAGACACAGCAACGTTGACGCTTCGTTTTGCCGATGGGTCTATCGGGACGGTGCATTACTTTGCCAACGGGAGCAGGATTTTCCCAAAGGAGAGACTGGAAGTTTTTGCGAGTGGCGGTGTGCTCCAGCTTGACAATTTCAGAGCCATGCGGGGTTTCGGCTGGCCCGGCTTCAAGCGCATGCGTCTCTGGAGACAGGACAAGGGGCAAAGGGCCTCCATCGCAGCTTTTTTGAAGGCACTTGATCGAGGGGAGGCCCTGATACCTTTCGAGGAGCTTGTTGAGGTCCACCGCGCCGTGATCGACCTTGCGCGATGAAGGCGTCGAGGTGTATTATCGTGAAAACAGTCAAATTACGTATCTTAATCGACCCGGCATGCCTGTGTTCAAGCGCTTGAGGCCGCTCTTTCATACTGCTGCTTACCTCTCCTCTAAGCAGATCTTTTTTCGGTCCTATTATATAGCTCGTAGAAAATATTGGTTGACTTTTCATCGCAAGGTGCCGCGGTACCTTCCTGCAAATCCGTCTTCATACATACCCCTAAATTTAGGTCTCCTTGACGTCCGGAATATGCCCTGCACCAAGCTCGTAATTCCGGCGCCGAAGCAAAGCAGCCCAGAAGCCCTCTCTCAGTTAGAGTTCAATTTTCTGAATCGTTCCAAGACATACGAAGGTGATGTGGATTGGCACGACAACACAGTTTCCCAACTGTGGCGCTATAATCTCCATTATTTCGACTATGTAGCGGACCTCATTTGCTGGGATGCTGTCGAAAATGACGCAGGGGGCTGGGAAACCTTCCGGAAGCTCGCGCTCTCCTGGATAAAGGGCAACCAACTACTCCGGGGTGACGGCTGGCATCCCTTCACCATTTCTGTTCGGCTCGTAAACTGGCTTGAAGCATTTTCCTTTTGGAAATCAAAGGTTGAATCCGATTTTCAATTCAAAAGACTTTTTTTTGACAGTCTTTATGCCCAGGCCAGTATTCTGGCCTCGAGTCTTGAACATGATGTCCGCGGCAACCACTTGGTAAAGAATCTTAGAGGGCTCATATACGCCGGGATCGTTTTCCGAGAAGATAAGAAAATAGAGTGGCTCAATCGAGGACTCAAGATCCTAGGGGAAGAAGTTTTTGAGCAAGTACTGGACGATGGGGGTCATTTTGAACGTGTTCCCGGTTATCACGCGGCTGTGCTAAAGGATTGTCTCGAGGTTGGCGTGCTTCTCCGTCGCAACACTCCAGGTGGCTCTCCAATGTGGTTGGATGAAGCGCTGAGAGCTATGTTGAGCTATCTCAAGCGAATGCTACCTGAGGACAAAAATCTTCCCCTGATCAAAGATACGGCTTGGGGAATGAATACCTCACCGGAGGAACTGTTGGCTGCTGGAGCGATTTATTTCAATGCGCCCGAGTTCAAAATTGTCGATGTGAAGGGCGTCTATCCCTATATGATTTTTGGTGAGGATGGAAGAACCGCCTTGGGAGCAGAGAACGCGAAAAGCAAGGACCAGGAGTGCTCTTCCCTCAGAGCAAGCGGTTACTATATAATCAGGGATCCGGCCGATGGCGATTACATGATCATTGATGCGGGAAAGGTATGCCCGGACTACCTGCCTGCCCATGCGCATGCGGACATGTTTTCTTATGAGTTGGCGATACGCGGGAAAAGAGTGGTTGTAGATTCAGGTGTTTATGAGTATGAGGCTGGTCCTTGGCGCGACTACTTTCGATCGACCCGCGCTCATAACACCGTGGAAGTGGAGGGACAGAATCAATCCGAGGTCTGGGGGAGTTTTAGAGTTGCTAGGCGTGCTCACCCTTTTGAAGTCTCCTTTGAATCGAATGGGGATCATGCGCTTTTTCATGGGAGGCACGACGGTTATCGGCGTTTACCGCCCCGGGTGATCCACCGTAGGACTGTGGCTTGGCACCGAGGACTGTTTTGGCTGGTAGTGGATGAATTGCACGGGGAAGGGGAAGTGGAGGCAGCCAGCCACATTCACCTGCACCCATCTATTACCCCCATCGTATTGGGTGACACGTTCTGGGAGTTTGAGGGACTTCCTTTTCGAGCTTCGCTCCATTCCTTCGGAATAGAGCGGAGTGAGGTCGTTCGGGGGCAAATGGAGCCTCACATTCAAGGCTGGTACTCGGAGGAATTTGGGGTTCGTGTCCCGAACAATGTAATCACGCTTTATAGACGTGATCGTTTGCCTTTTTTATTCGGATATGTGATTACCTGCCAAAAACAGCTCCAGGTAAGAGGCTTTCAACGGGTTCCTCACCAATACGAGGTAGAAGTCTCTGTGGGTGAATGTGAATTTGCCCTTTTGCTTTCCCCGCAAGACATCAAATATATAGGATGAATATCGCTTATTTTTCACATTATTTTGCGCCGGAAATAGGTGCGCCCTCGGCCCGGATTTACGATTTGTCACGGCAGTGGCTGGAAAAGGGTAACCGGGTGGAAGTGGTCACCTGCTTTCCTAATCACCCTGTGGGTAGGCTTTATACGGGCTACAAGCGGGGCCTTTACATGCGGGAAGACCTGGATGGCATTCGAGTGCATCGGCATTGGACTTATATTACGCCGAATAAGGGAATCCTTAAGAAGACGCTGGGGCATGTTTCATACTTTCCCTCAGCGCTGTTTCTCAGCAATAGGCGCTTGGGCCGTTCGCATGTTGTTATTGGGAGTTCGCCAACTTTTTTTGCTGCCATGGCGGCAAAGGCTTACGGGTTTAAGGAAAAAGCCCCATTCGTTATGGAGGTAAGAGATCTTTGGCCTGCTATCTTTGTTGAACTGGGCGTGCTTCGTAATGAGAGGATAATAGCCTTGCTCGAGAAGCTGGAAATGGCTGTCTACCGAGGAGCAACCAAGGTGGTCACAGTAACAGAAGCCTTCCGGCGCAACTTGATAGAACGCGGGATTTGTCCGGAGAAGGTTCACGCCATCCCAAATGGGGCGGACACTGACTTCTGGAGACCCTCTGAGCCCCCGGAGGACTTACGGCGTCAGTTGGGGCTGGAGGATTCATTCGTAGTCCTCTACATAGGAGCGCATGGTATTTCCCATGCGCTGGGGCGGGTTCTTGAGTCTGCGCATCAT
>JAFDHO010000232.1 GCA_019308745.1 Deltaproteobacteria bacterium | reverse complement strand
TGTCGCTCCGTGCCAAACTCCAGGATCTGTCTGAGGCCGCCCAGCATATTCCCAACGAAGACCCTGCCAGGGCCGGGCATTCGATTCATTCCCTCTGCGACTATACACGCCCCTGTCGCCCCCAACCCCATACCCCCGTACTCCTTGGGGATCCCGGCACCAGTGAAACCTTCCTCCGAGATCCTCTTGAAGATTTCCCGTGGGAATTCCCTCTTCCATCTTGAGATATGGTCAATGGGCATGACTTCTTCCACAAAGGCATTGATCCTTTTATAGAGATCCCTGTGCTCTTCGGTCCACCATGGAAAGAATTCCATTTCATTTCCTCCTTTGACCTACTGATTCCCAGTTAGGATTTTGCAATAGACACTTTCTTTTGCCCCACGGGCACAACAAAGCCAAGGGAAGCTTTCTGCAAAATCCCAACCCGACGCTAACTGCCGTTAACCTTGCTTCTTGGCCCTCAGGGCCATGACGATTTTTTCAGGTGTCACGGGTTGCTCCTTAAACCAGACCCCGGTTGCATCATGAATTGCGCTGATCACCGAGGGTGGAGCACTGACTATGGCCCCCTCCGAGGCCTCCTTGGCCCCATAGGGCCCGTTAGGATCATTGGTTATGATGTCAATCACCTCGATCCTGGGGGCATCTGTGGACAGAGGCATCTTGTAATCAACAAGGCTAGGGTTGAGGGTCTTTCCCCTGTCCATCACGAATTGTTCATATATGGATTGGCCAAGGCCCTGAACCGCGGCCCCTTGATTCTGGGCCTCCACGTTAATGGGGTTCAGGGGCCTGCCGCAGTCGTGGGCGATGAGCATGTCCGTACACTTCACAAAACCGGTTTCCAGGTCCACATCTACTTCAGATAGGTGAGAGGTAAAGCTGTAAGAGGTTCCGCAGTTACCAATGCCCTTTTCAAAGTCCAGGATCTCTATGCCATACTCGGAATATCCCTTTCCAATGATGACTGCCCCAGAGCCCGAGTAGCAGGCAATCTTGGCCAGCTTGTCAAAGGGCATGGACATGTCCGGAGAACCCTTGGGATAAACCCTGCGATCTCTGAAGACGATGTCCTCAGGATTGGCTTCCCAGTTCTTGGCGGCAATCCTTGCAAGCTGTTCCTTTACGTCCCTTGCGGCCTTCATGGCAGCTTCCCCTGCCAGCACGGTTACCCTGCTTCCATAACTCCCGGCATCGCAGGGGGTGTAAGCGGTGTCTACTCTCTTTATGTCTATGTCCTCTACACCCACGCCCAGTTCCTGCGCAATTATTTGAACCAGGACCGTGTCCGACCCCTGGCCCGCGTCCGTGGCCCCGGTCAGGTAGTCGATCGTCCCGTCCTCGCATAACCTTATGACCGCGGCGCAGGACTGATGGCCCCTTTGCCTGGCTCCCCCCAGATAGGCTGCTGCTGAGATGCCGACTCCATGGGAAATGTAGTCGGCCCGTTTTCTTTTCTCCAGTCTCTTTTTCCATCTCTCACTTGTCGCGATGCTCTTGAGCCCTTCGGAAAGACCGCATGAGTGGACCGTAATCTTGTTGACGGTCTCATGGGGCGCTTGGATGGCGTTCTTTAGCCTTATCTCAACAGGATCGATTCCCAATTCTTCCGCCATCATCTCCATCTGGATCTCTGCCGCAAACCTGGTGTGTGTGACCCCGTGTCCCCTCATGGCAGCCGATACGGGGTTATTGGTGAACACCCGGTACGCATCGTGTTTGAAATTGGGCAGTTTATAGGGCAGTGTGCTCATTATGCCCGTAAGGTACATGGTTAAAGGCCCTATGGCCGTGTAGGCCCCGCCATCGGCAATGATTCGACTCTGCATGGCGGTAATGATACCATCCTTCTTCATGCCCATCTTGTTGTAGACTATGACGTTGTGACGTCTGCGGCTCGTCATGAGTTCCTCTTCCATGGTGCAGACGAACTTGACCGGTTTGCCCGTCGTCTTTGACAGCAACGCGGCACAGAAATCCCCGGCAAGGGAGTCGTTCTTGGTCCCTCCGAATCCGCCTCCGATGTAAGGCTGGATTACCCTCACCTTGCTCAAAGGAAGCTTGAAACAGGCAGCCAGGTGTCTGTAAAGAAAATAGGGACTCTGCTTGGCAGCCCAAATGGTGATGCCCGAGGAGGCGTAATAGGCGACTGCTGCGGGTGGCTCGAGGTATCCGTGAGTCACCCTGCCGGTTTCGAAACGCTCCTCCCGCACAAGATCAGACTCCCTGAAGGCCTTGTCCACATCTCCGAAATCCATGTGGAAATCCCAGCTCAGATTATTCTTGACGTAATCATGAACCTGGGGGGCCCCGTCTTTCATCGCCTCCTCGGGATCAAAGACCCCGGGCAGTTCCTCGTAATCTACTCTTATGAGCTCGGCTGCCTCTTCCGCCGTGTCCTCGTCGATTGCCGCGACTGCCGCTACGGCCTCGGCCAGGTAACGCACCTTATCAATGGCAAGGGGGGGTTCATCCCGGGTCTTAGGCATCCATCCCCATTTCCAACCCCCAAAGTCCTTACCCGTGCAAACCGCCTTGACCCCCGGCAGCCTCTGTGCCAGGGTAGTATCTATGTTCAGGATCCTTGCGTGAGGAAGGGGGCTCCTCACCATCTTGCACCAGAGCATCCCGGGCAGCTCAAAGTCAGCAGCGTATTTTGCCTCTCCGGTAACCTTGGCCTTGGCATCAATTCTCGGAATCCTTTTTCCTATCACGGTATATTCTTCCATGAACTATTGACCTCCTTTCATGGCGGCCGCTGCGGCGCTTATGGATTCGATCACCTTGGTATACCCCGTACAGCGACAGAAATTGCCTGCGATTCCTTCCCTGATCTCTTCCTCGCTGGGATCAGGTTTCCTTTCGAGGAGAAACTTCGCAGACATGATCATGCCAGGGGTACAAAAGCCGCACTGCATGCCGGCATTTTCGATGAAGGCCTGCTGGATTGGATGGAGGGTCCCGTCTTTGTCCAGGCCCTCGATGGTCAAAACCTCCTGCCCGTCTGCTTCGGCCGCAGGAATCAGGCAACTGTTTACGGTCTTGCCTCCCATAATGACGGTACAGGAGCCGCATTCACCCTGGCCGCAGCCCTCTTTGGTGCCGGTCAATTGAAGATCTTCTCTGATGACCTCCAGAAGCGTCCTCCAGGGTCTGACAGTGATCTTGTGAGGTTTTCCGTTGAGAGTGAAACTTATCTCTTTCATAGTCATGACACTATCTCCTGTAATGAATTCAGCATAGAACTGTCAAAGGTTCATGACTTGTAAGATGCCTCGTCTTACAAGCACATCAACCATGATTTTCCTGTATTCTGCCGAGGCCCTGTGGTCGTCAATGGGCCTGGATTCCTCTGAGGCGGCCTTTGCCGCCCTGGATATGACCTTTTCATCAATTACTTCGCCCTGTAATATTTCCTCCGCTTTCTTCGCCCTCATGGGCGTCGGGGCCACGGCACCCAGCCCTACCCTGGCGGACTTGACTCTTCCCCCATCCGTTGAAATGAAGGCTGCTACGCCCACCACTGCCAGGTCCATCCTTTGCCGCGAAGACAGCTTGAGATATACACCGTTGCTGTTATCGGCTGAGGGAGGTATACGTATCTCTCTGACCAGTTCATCCGCGCGCAGAGAGGTCTTGTTGGGATCCAAGAAAAAGTCGCCGATCCTGATGGTCCTTTCACCCTTCTTGCTGACACAGTCCAAAGTGGCGTCCAGGCAAAGAAGCGCCGGGGCGGAATCAGCCGAGGGGACAGCATTGCAGATGTTCCCGACAAGGGTCGCCCGGTTTTGTACCTGGGTTGATGCTATACTGCCGGCGGCTTGGGCCAGGATCGGGTACCTGTCCTTAACGACCCGTGAATGAGCCACGGAATATACTGTGGCCAAGGCGCCTATCCTCAGGCCGATTTCATCGTCATAGGTTATGAAGTCGAGGCCTGGTATTCCCTTCAAATCAATCAGTATTTCGGGCGAATTGATCGCCCTTGTCTTGAGCTTGGGTATCACATCCGTACCGCCGGCATAGACCCTGCATTTTCCGTCTTGATTCGATTCGAGCAAATCCAAGACTTCGTCAATGCCGGCAGGTTTGACATAGTCAAACTTGGGCAGTCTCCTGAAATAGGTAACCATCTCTTAGCTCTCCTCCTGAGTCTTATTTGGTTATCAAGAAAGGGCCATACGAGAGACCCGAGATTCATCCTCCTCCGAGTGGGATGAGGGAGATGTCAACCGAATCACCGTCACTTAGGGGTGTATCAAGGCCCTTGGGAAAGAACCAAATGGCCTTATCGTTTATGGCAATCTCCAGATCCACCTCTATCTCTTTCGTATCGGGGTTTATGAAGGCAAAATCAACCTTTTCCCCAACATGCTTCAATAGATCTCTGACGGTATTGACCCCAGGGGGCAAGTCAAATCCTTCACCCTCCGTACCGGGGCAGGCAAAATTGGTTGTCAGGCTTATCCTTGGTCGCATCTTGTTCCTTTTGTCTGCTCCTGGCATGGACATCTTATATTATATATTGCGATCCATACCCTCCCAGTACTTTTTCCGCAGTTCCCGTTTCAATATCTTTCCTGCGGGACTCTTGGGAAGGCTTGAGACGAATTCCATGGTCTTGGGGGCCTTGTAACCGGCCAGCCTGGCCTTGCAGAAGTCTATCAACTCCTTGGCCTCCAGGCCCTTGCCCTCCTTCAAAACTACTAGGGCGTGGACCTTTTCCACCCAGTAAGGGTCAGGTATGCCTATGACGGCGCACTCCTTTACAGAGGGATGCCGGTAAAGGACTTCCTCCACTTCACGGGGGTATACATTCTCGCCGCCTGACACTATCATGTCTTTTTTGCGGTCCACTATATAGATGTAGCCTCTCTCGTCATACTTACCCATGTCCCCCGTATGCACCCATCCCTCGGATATCGTCTCCCGTGTGTCATCGGGTTTGCGCCACCACTCTTGCATGATCCCATTACTGCGGACAATAATCTCGCCGACTTTTCCGGGCTCCACGTCTTTTCCACCCTCGTCCACTATCCTAACGTGTACGCCGATCTGGGGGAAGCCTGCTGACGCCAGTCGCTTTTGATCTTCCGGGGACCCGAACAGGGCGGTATGTTGGTATCTTGAAAGGCTGGTCACATTGGGGCCGTCCTCTGTGGAACCATAATTTTGTACGAAAACAGGCCCCCATTTCTCTATTCCCTTCTTCAGCAGTTCGAGGGGCATCGGAGAGGCGGCATAAAACATCCTCTTCAAACTGCTCAAGTCATAATCGTCAACGTTTGGCAAAGCGAGAAAGGCCGCCAAATGGGTTGGTACGATGTGAATGTCAGTGGCTCTTTCCCTCTGGATGGTTTCCAAGGTGGCTGCCGGGTCAAAAGAGCTCTTGGACATGATCACGTTGGTTGCACCCACGAAAAAGTATCCCCAGAAATTCTTGGAGCCCCCCACGTGAAACAGAGGCATCACTTGCACCTGTATTTCCTGATGTTCCAGGCCTAAGGTAATAACAAACCTCCTGGTATCATCCATTGCCCTGCGATGGGTGTAAAGGGCCCCACGGGGGATCCCGGTAGTGCCGCTCGTGTAAAATATGAACAGGGGGTCGTCCTCTTCCA
>JAFDHO010000231.1 GCA_019308745.1 Deltaproteobacteria bacterium | reverse complement strand
CGGCAGGTATCCATACTTTTCAGGTCTGTGACGAACTACAAGAGAAAGGGGTATGCCAAGAACAAGCATACCGGTTCCAAGGATCACGAAGGCGCTCCTCCACTGGAAGGAATCAATCAGGATGGTAACAATGGGAAGAAGGATTCCCCCCGCGCCGATACCCGTATTCATTATTCCAAGGGCCTTGCCTACGTCTCTTTCGAACCAGTTGGCAACTGCGGTAGTGAGAACCGTTGCGGTACAGGCGCTGGCCCCCAGGCCAAGGACTAGAAAGGCCCCGTAAAACATGGTGAGATTTGTTGTCTTGGCCAGGAGAAAAAATCCGGCGCCTATGAAAAGGCTCCCGGAGAAGAGCAGCCTTCTTGGGCCAAAGCGATCCACGAGGAGACCTACTACAGGAGCAAAGAGGCCGAGCTCCAGGCCCCGCAGGGATGCTCCCAGGGAAATCTGGGTGTAACTCCAGCCGAATTCTTCAAAGATGGGCTCGAAGAAGGCCGTAAAACCCGTCATTATGGTGCCGCTTACATAGAAGCCGAACAGGAAGCAGGCAAGGACTATCCACCAGCCGTAGTAGATAGGCACTATTTCTCCCCCACAGAGCCACTGGAAAGGTCGTGGAAAGACCGATCGAGCTTGAGCAGGTTTCCCATGATTTCTGAATGAAAGTCCTTTTTGTGGACGGCCTTGAAAGTGCCCGTGGGGAAACTCTTATGGCATCTCAGGCAGGTGCCGACTTTTTCCACGCGGTCCCGCACCTCCTTAGGCAGGGGGCCCGACAGGGGCCAGTGATGGCCAACGGTCTGGACCTGTTTATCATCTCGGGTGACCACCTGGTCATAGCCCATGGGCAGGTCCGGTATCGGCGGTATCTGAAGGCGGGCCTTCTTGCTAAGAAGCTCTCCTGTTGCGGTTGTAATGTCTGCGTAAAAGCCTTTTGTGTAACCCTTGAGGTATCTACCATCACAGGCCCCGTAGCCCAAGGCCTTGCTGCTGGTGTGACATGATACACAGGGGCGGGCTTCTCTCGCCCTCGTATGGGGAGCAGATGGAGCCATGTCAATGCCCCTTTGACCCTCCGGCCCGCTGTTTTCAAGGCCCGCCGGGGTCCTCCAGATCTTGTTTTGAACGAGTGTCTTACCGTCGGGCCCTATGACGGTCGTGATCTGCTGGCAGCCCGGCATTATGGGGCTCACCCTGCCCTCGCCGTTGATTCCGAGGACAGGGTCTTCCCAACGCAAATAGCCTCTGGATTCGTAAGCCTTACCAGGCCCCTTCACCGCCTTTCCGTCCCTCCTGGATTCTGCCGTATGTCCATCGGGAAAATGTTCGCTCCCTGAGGCGATCCAGTCGATAGACCTCTTGCCCTTCGAATAGTCCACCTTGACGTGACAGGCATAACACTGGGGTCCCCAGGTAGAGTGACAGGTATAGCATTCGAGTCTTTTCAGGTGGCTTTTCACATTAATCATGGCCGCCGGAGCTCGTTCAGGGGTCTGCCATCTGTTTTGTTGAGCGATGGTTTTCAGTTGCGGTACTTCAAAATCAAGTCCGCTGGCCGAATGCAGAATTACACGGTTATCTCTGCGTACCACGTTACCAAAGGGGTTTCCACGGGTAGTCAGCAGATATCCGTCCCCGCCGGGATAGAGGGTGTTATACTCCTTTTGATTGACCAGTAGTTCCCTTGTCACCCCCCTGGGCTGACCCATCTCCAAATCACGCCCGAATTCATCTCCCCAGCCCATAGGGAGCTCCCACGGGTAGTGAGTCGGTGTGCCATGACAGTCCGTGCATTCTATCTCCACCTCTGCAAGGGTGGTCCCCGAGAGATTCCCGTTACCATGAATGGAAGTGGTTGAATGACAATCTTGGCAGAGGAGTCCCCCAGGGGGATTGCCTTTGCGGCTCTGGATCCTATGGTGAAGGTCATCGCGGATATAGAGGTAATACTTGGTGTGGAGTTTGAGCATCTTGTCCCCCGTCTCGGTCAGCGGCATGCCATAGGGGAACTCCATGAGCCCTTGGAATGATACCCCTATCCTTTTCCCCCTGTTGTGACATGAGGCGCAGGTCTCAGAAGGAATGCCGGAATACACCTTGCCGTTCACCACTACCTTGGCCTCCTTGGAGGCCTGGATGGAGTGTACTAGGGGGTGCCCTTTTTTGTCCTTGGGAATGCTCGGGTCAGAGCCTTCATAATACCCCTCGTTGCTATAGGGGATGTGGCAGGCGGCACATCCCATTCCACGAAAATCTCCCCGCTTGTCCCTCCCTCTGACACCCAGGTGGCACCGTTGGCACTCTGATCGAATATAGGTGTACACGGCCTGTTCCGGATGCTCTGAAATGGTATCAAGGTCTACCTCGGGTAGCCTTTCGAGCTTTTCGGGGAAATTGTTGGGGAATCTCCTCATCATTTCCTGCATGTAAGACCTGTACTGCTTGCTACCAAATATGGGTACCGGACCGTCAGGATCGTCAATGGAATAGTTGCCATAACAGGTCTCATAACCCGTCCCGGCCGGACCCCAGCCCCACAATGCCCCTTGTATCTTGCCGGCCTCAGTCTGCATCAGGGAACGGTGCTCTGCGTAGACCCACTCGGCATGGCACTGACCGCAGGTCCTGTCATTTATCCAGACGGACCCGGAATGGCGGTTGAAAGTTGCAAAGGGGCTACCTTCGGGGGCGCCCCTATGGGCTAGATCGGTGTCATTTTCTTCCTTGGGGTTCCCACCGTGGCATACCACGCACCCGTTTGGGTCACCCAAAAGGAGCCCTCTAGCATATATCTTCTGTGCCATCCTTGAATTGTGGCCCCGGATGGGTTCAATGCCCAGATGACACTTGGCAGAGGCCAGGCATCCGGTCTTTGGAGCGGGAAAACCGGAAGGATCCATTTCGGCCAGGGGAAAAGGCCCGGCATGGCCCGGGATGAAACCGAATATGAGAATTGCCAAAAGCAAGGAAATTCCTCCTGCTATGATCGCCCATCGGGATAACTCCATCACCATCTCCTTTCCGGAAAGGATTCCCCTTCGTGATTCCGATTCAGGATGAAAACTTACCTCGGAGCCCACATGGCTGCTCTTACCGGGATGTTGTCCAGTGAGTCTAGGGCAGGTCGTGTCCGGTGTCAAGGGCAGGAGGCGGTGCCCGAGGATTGATCACAGGCCGGAGCTATGCCTCCAAGGCGTGAAAAAGAATAGCGATTCAACAGGTTGTAGGGTGGTTTCATCCGCATTCCACTGGAGAACAAATCCCTTGACAGCATAATAACTAGCGTTTACATATAGATTCAAGGTCTGCGTTTCTAGCCGGTCAATACTCGGGCCTTTTGCTGCTTTCTCGGCTCACGGGCCAACACCAAGGCCTCGATCAAGAGACATATACTTTTCCTTTTTATAGGGACCGTTCACACTTTTCCGTTAACTCGAACTTAGTGCTTAGTTCATCACCCAAACACATAAATGCCTAGTAATCACTACCAAGAGAAAGGATGATACCATGGAATTTAAGGATCTGGTCAAGGAGAGGCGGAGTTGTCGCTCCTTTGAAGGCGAAGGAGTGAGTGAGGAGAATCTGAATGCCATCCTAGATGCGGGCCGATGGGCGCCGAATCCCCTAAACCTCCAGCCGTGGGAATTCATTGTCATTACCGATGGGGAGACAAAGAGGGGCATAAAAGGTGTTGCTGAGGAGGCGAGGAAAAAGGTGCTTGACAATAGCGGGCCTGGATGGGTCGACAAATATGATATGGGGTTTCTGGAACAGGCCCCGGTTTTGATCGCGGTGCTATACGACCCTAAGAAGTCGGGGCTGGGCACCTTTTTCGGACAGGAGCATGGCGCGTTGCAGGCAGCCTCGGCTTGCATCCAGAACATGATGCTCTGTGCGGCGGATATGGGTTACGGATCCCTGTGGTTCACCTGGTTCGAACCACAAAGACTGAAAGAGCTCCTGAACATACCCGAAGGCAGGGAAATAGCGGGTGTCATACCCATTGGGAGACCCTCGGGTCAATCCAAGCCACCACCGAGAAAGGATCCGAGAGTCTATCAGAATAAGTATGGGGACGAAGGGGCGTAGACATCATTGCCCTATTAATCTTTTTGCTAGGTCAAATCTATATTCAACCCTTAACCCAATATCCAAGGAGGAGTGACATGAAGGCTAAAATTATTGGAGTTTTGGTTTTTTTCGTGGGAGCGGTTTTACTGTTCCAGCCTGTCGGCCTCGCCCTGGCCGAGAAGCCTATCGTTATTGGTGCTCCACTGGCCACATCGTTTCTCTACGGTTGGGATGCCCAGAGGGCCATGACCTTGGCCATTGAAGAGATAAATGCCAAGGGAGGCGTAAACGTTGGGGGGACTAAACGGCCCTTCAAGCTTGAGGTAATGGATACGAGGGATCTGGAGCCAGGTGTTCCCGTGAGCGAAGCCCTGCTGGTGGTAGAGAAGCTCATACTGGAAAAGGAGGCGGACTTCATCATGGGAGGGCCAGTCAGGTCGGAAGCCGCACTGGCGGCCATGGATATTCTCTCAAAATACAAGAAGATATCCATCCTCACCACGGGAGTCTTGACCCCCGCCTACCACAAGAGGGTTGCCAAGGAATACGACAAGTTCAAATACTGCTTCAGGATAACGGGTGAAGCCGTATGGATGGTCACCGGGGAGATTATTCCCTGCCTGCTTCAGATAGGGGAGAAGTTCAATGTCAACCGGCTCTTTATCATGATACAGGATGTGGCACACGCCAGGGCCGGCGGCGGCATCATCGCCAAACTGATGGCCAAGAAGGGCTGGACGATCCTCGGGAAGCCGGAGATCTATCCCACGGGGACCACTGACTTTTCCATGGGCCTGTTAAAGGCCAGGAGACAAAAGGCCCAGGTCATCCTCATCTGGATGGACATGCCGGAAACCTCCATCCTTCTCAAGCAATGGTATGATATGAAGATTCCCGCCCTGCCCTTTGGGTCCATCATTGAACCTGCGGAGCAACCCGGGTTCTGGAAGGCCACCGAAGGCAAAGGTGAATACACCCTTGCCAATGTGGTTAATGCAGGCAATGCCCCCAGCAACGCAACGCCCTGGACCATGAAATTTGTGAAGGCCTATGAGAAAAGGTGGGGCATAGAACCTGAAGGATACGGCACATCGAGCAGCTACATGGCGCCCTACGTGCTCAAGGACGCCATTGAAAGGGCGGGTACCCTTGACTCTGATGCCGTGGTAAAGGCACTGGAGAAAACGGACATGATGGGCGTATATGGCCGCATAAGGTTTGATCCAAAGAGTCACCAGGTGATCCCAAGCCTGGATCCGCAAGAGGGTGTCGTGGGGACCGTGTTTCAATGGCAGGCCGGGAGACGCGTAGTGGTCTTTCCGCCAAAGATCGCAATGGGTGAAATTAAGCTGCCGCCCTGGATGAAATAAGAGCCCAATCGGGGGGGAAAGGCTCAGTCGGCCGTTACTTGTTATTTGTTACCCGTTATTCAATGGTTCTTAATTGTTTTTTCTACAACCTTGTCCGGGGTAAGATATCATCTTAGGTCGTTGGCTTTCGAAACCTACAACCAATAACGATTAACAAATAATGGCTGACCGAGTTTCCGCACTATTTGGGGAAAGCCT
>JAFDHO010000230.1 GCA_019308745.1 Deltaproteobacteria bacterium | reverse complement strand
GACGGCGCCCTCCTTTCCGAGCTGGAGGCTCTCCAAGCCGGAAGCCGCCAGTCACTCCAGAAAAGGCATCATCACCCGTTCTCCCTATCTGAGGAGGCATTTCAAAAGGCTAAAATGTTACCAAATTTGTTATTTCTCTACAGTCGAGCACCGGTTCTTCAGAAGGAACGAGATCACAGGACGTGTTCATAGCATATTGAAATCTCTAAGTATATCCTCTTTAAAACTCATTCAATGGCTCGAAAAGCTGTCTTCGACGCCCGAAAATCTGTAGTCTTACGCCCATTTATCCATATTGCTATAACCAATGGATATCTGTATCTCTTCGCCGATTCGTTAGCTTACTTGTCCCAAAGCCCAGTCATTACAGTGGATCAGAAGGATAAATGAAGAGAGGCCCCGGGATCAGGGCCCCTCTCCCCTCTCATTTTGGTGGGCTAGGGTCTATTTAGATAAAGCCCAGAAGCAGGAAGGCTGCAGAAGTGATGATGGCGTAGACAATAAAGACCAGAAACAGCCATCCCATGATCTCCCTGAATTCCAGTTTCACGACAGCCAGCATGGCAATGGCCCAGAAGGGTTGGATCATGTCGGTGAGCATATCACCCCATGCATAGGTGATGACGACCTTCCAGGCAGGAAGAGCCAGCTCTTTCGCAGCAGGGAGCAAGTAAGGGGCCGTTACCGCCCACTCTGATCCGCCGGATGGGATCAGGTAGTTGAGGAGTCCGGCATACCAGTAGATGATGAGGAAATAGGTGTGTGGGCTGCTGATGGCCACAAAGGCCTTGGTGAAGGCAGTGGCCAGCAAGGTGAACTTGAACAGTCCAAAGATCCCAGCGTAAAAGGGGAACTGAATGACGATTCCCCAGACGGCCCCTCCGGCCTGCTCGGCAGCCTTGAGGAAGCTCCAAGGCCTCCAGTGAAAGAGAATGCCCACCATCAGGAAGAAGAAATTGATGTTGTTGAGGTTGACGAATTTCTGGAAGCCCACATCGGAAATCTTCCAAGCCATCCAGATGGCCCCCCCAACAAAAATGATGATATTCCATCCCGGCCACCAATTCATCCACTGAGAGGCAGTCAACCCGCCCGTAGGCCGCTCAGGTGCCTCGTATAACTTAATTCGATCTGCTAACTCCGGGCTCAGCTTAAAGGTCTTCTCAGGCGATGGATGCATTGCTCTCATCAGAAAGGCAACGACGAGTATGATAACAATTACAAGGATGAGATTAAAGGCAGTGAAAATGGTCTGTCCTGTAGATATGGTCGTGTCCAAATAGCCGGCTTTTATAAGGAAATTGCCGGGTGTATTGACCATCAAAGGCGCCGAGGCTGACAGCCCCGAGTGCCATGTGCAGCCTAAACCGAGATAGGCCGCTGCCACCAACAGGCGGTAGTCTACCTTCGGGTTTTTGCGGACGATAAAGAGGGCAAACATGGCGCTGCCGATGAGGCTCAGACCCCAGTTCAGCCAGGCGATGATCATGGAGAAGAAGGCCATCAATAAGATCGCATTCCAGGGCTTGTCCTCGTTGGGCCAGCCGGCCAGGCCATCTAACAACCTCCTTACCGGGGGGGAACAAGCCAGGATATAGCCCGTCATCATGATGAGACACATCTGCATGGCGAACTTGAGGAGGACCCAGAATCCCTTGCCCCAGGCCTGGACTGCCCCAAAGGATCGCCCACCCAAACCCACCTCGGGTTTGAAACCCCAGATGAGGGCGAATATGAAGGTAATAATGCTCAGGATAAAGACGATGACCAGTGCATCTGGTATCCTTCTCTCCGTCCAGTTTGTAAAAGCAGCGCCCCAATCTTTGAGAAATTCAAGTCCCTTTTTGTGATTGTTATCACCCATGATAACCTCCAAAGTAAGGAATTATTATGAGCCCCTGATGCCAGTTCAATTTATTGAATGAATCTACATCACCTCCTTCCCCTCGTTCTATCCTTGGAACCCCTATTGGACAAAAAAGACCCCTGCAACGGAGAATCAGTTACAGGGGTCTTTGGAAGCACGGTGGTTTCCACGGCTGTGCCCTTGCCCTTGTGGGTTAGAGTGACAAAAGAAGTCTTGTCTACTTAACTATGAGTCTGATTTCGACTCTATAGTACTTTCTTATGAAATTTGTCAAGATCAAAACTATTGGGGGAAAAAGACTGCTATTCTCAGCAGTCTATGGCAATAGCAAAGTTTTTGCCGGGACGAGGAAGAGGGTTCGGTTTTTTTATTCCTGGGTTGAATCTGACAGCCCTTCTATCAACGCCAGGACATTATGCCCCAGGACCTGGTGATTGTATCCTCCCTCAAGTATGGCAAAACATGCCCCCTTGGACCTAGCCGCAGCCGCCCTTACCATGCGACCGATATGTTGGTAGTCAACGGTCTGGAGTGCTCCACCCCAGTCATCTTCGTGGTTATCAAATCCTGCTGAAATCCCTATTATCCCAACATCACAGCCTTCCATCTCCTCCCTTACTTCCTCGAGGTATTCATCACGGCTATGGGCTGAAACATTGTAGACAGTCACATATCCCTTGCCGGCAAATATGTTTACGGTGCCATCGCCAAAGTGAAGATCAATGTCAAGCACATAGGCGGTACTGATCCTTCCCTGTGTCTTTAGATACTCGATAGCAATGGCCATATTGTTGAAGTAGCAGAACCCCCAGGCAGAATCAGAGGAAGCATGGTGGCCAGGCGGCCGGATTAGGCCGAAGCATGGCTCTTTGAGACTGATCTCGGCTGCCATAACAGCCCCTCCTGCAGCAAGTGCCGCAACATCATATACGCCTTGGGACTTTACCCTTTCAATGTGCGACTCGGTATGAACCGCTCTGATCTGCTCTACGGTTGCAGGGACGGCCTCAACCAGCTCCACGGCCGGCTCAACCACCTTCATTATGGCCTCCATACGCCCCTCCTTTGCCGCCGGGTCACTGGCATACACCCGGTAGAACGCCTCATGGAAGATCACTTTCATAGCCCTCCCCCTTTTTTTATGGAAGTGGGAAAACCTGACGGTAAGATACTGTAAATGCTTTCAAAAATCATCCACTAAGTATGTTCTTGAATCCAAATCCGGTTGATCTCACGAGAGGATTTTGAGATCATAACAAACAGGCGGCAGCCTCAATGAATTGCAAATTGAGGAGAGGGGTTCCTGAAGCGTCTGTTTCTTAACACGGTTCTATTCCAATTATCTCGTCCCACCAGGCCGCTCTTAGGGTTTTTGATAGGAAAAAGCAGAAAGGAGGACGTCATGATCCTTCCTAAGCCAAACCAAGAAGGAAGCGTCTCTGTTGAAAAGGCCATCAAAAGCCGAAGAACTGTTCGATCTTTCAGCTCCCGGCAGATCAAAGTAGAGCAATTTTCCCAGCTTCTCTTTGCGGCCCAGGGAATAACCCAAAAGGAGAGCTTCAAAAGGGCTGCTCCCTCAGGTGGCGCCCTCTATCCCATTGATATCTACGCCGTGGTGGGAGAGAAGGGGGTGGAAGGCTTTGATGCCGCGATATACCACTATGTCCCATCGGGCCACAAGATTGAGCTGGTAGGTCCGGGGGACAAAAGGGAGCAAATCGCCAATGCATCACTTTATCAAATGTGGATGGCTCAGCCTCCGCTCAACCTTGTGATAACAGCAGAGTATGCCAGGATCTGCTCCAAATATGGTGACAGGGGCGTCAGATATGCTATGGTTGAGGCAGGACATGTTGGGCAGAACATATTCCTGCAGGCGGAGGCACAGGGGTTGAAGGCGGGAATCGTAGGGGCATTCAATGATGCCGAGATCATTAAGGTCATGGGGATTCCTAAAAGTCATGAGCCGTTGCTCATAATGCCCGTTGGCTACAAGGCCTAAGTGGCTATATGATGCATCGGAGTCTTTGTTGTCTTAAAGAGATCTCCTTGCCATCATTACCCAGAATTATGATATGGTGCAGAAAACCAGGGGCTTCCATTCTTGAGAGCATGGGCACGGGAAGGCTCCTAATAGGTCATCACGGTCAACTTGAAGTTACTGAATTACAAATCAACGTCCCCGTCCATCAAAGGTGAGTCAAGAGTAGACTTGACTCCATGCTGGAACTCCAATGACCACAGAACACAACAATACTCAAGGTGATTTTTCCTTCAGAATGTTACCGGTGATTGGGAAGCCGGTATTCAGGATGGGGATTGCCGGAAATTACGGAATAGATTCTTCAGATGTCCAATGGGCCTCGGAGCAGGGCGCCAACTACTGGGTCTGGGGCGTAAGTTTCAAAAAGGTGACCGAAGGGATCAAAGAAGTCCTTCGAAAAGACAGAGAGAAAAATATCGTGGCTGTCCTTGGCTGGGGGTATTTTGGCCGGCAGGTCAGAAGAAGCGTTGAAAAGGCCCTGCGCACACTGGGCATAGACTACCTGGATGTCTTCAAGCTGGGGTGGCTGGGGCGGACGTCAGCCTATGGCCGGGGGGTTGTAGATTCATTGGTAAAACTCAGAGAGGAAGGCAAGATCAAGGCTATTGGAGCCAGCATCCACGACAGGAAAAGGGCTGGAGCCTTGGCCCTGGAATCTGAGCTCGACCTGCTCATGGTCCGCTACAATGCCAAACATACGGGAGCGGAGGAGGATATTTTCCCCCATCTGGGGAATCGGGACCTCGCTGTTGTGAGCTATACGGCGCTGGCGTGGCGGCAATTGATAAGGCCCGTGAAAGGGATCGAAATGGAACCCTGGCCGGGCAGCAGCCAAGGGGCCAAGGTCCCTCCTCTGACACCCGAACTCTGTTACCGATTCGTTCTGTCAAATCCCCGTGTGCATCTGGTTCTGACAGGTCCGAGGAACAGGGAGCAGTTGATGGCAAATCTGAGCGCTCTGCAACAGGGGCCCTTGACTTCGGAAGAATTGAGCTGGATTCGACAGTACGGAAAACTGATCAGATCTAAGAAGAGATTTGACTACATCAGATAGCCGATACCGTGAGCAAACCGGAAGGGGGGCCGGGAATAGTAGAGGTTGTTGACTGTCGTGACAAATTGTCTTTTGTCACGGAAGGAACGACAGAAGGGTTGTTTTTGCACAAAGCACGGAACTCTCTATGGGCAGGCTTCACAAATGACACGGGTTTTGGCCAAAGGGATTCCTACACTAATTGGTGTCTGAATAAGATCCCGTCGATCCAAAGGTGCCTCACCATGAATTCTCTTGGTGAAAGTGAAAGTCACGATAGTCAACAACGTCCCCCTCATTCACTTCAATCCTCCAGGTTTAGCTCCATGTAGATGGCCCCTTGAAGGGGGTTCTCCCGGTAAGGTCCTATTTCCTTAAAGCCCAATGTCCTGTAAAGGTTATTTGCGCTGACCATGCTGGAGACGGTATCGAGCCTCATGGCCTTGTATCTGGGGCCCTTGGCCCATTCTATGGCTGCCTCCGCAAGGAGCCTTCCGACTTTCTTTCCCCGGAAGCCTGGCTTGACGTACAGGCGCTTCATTTCGCATATCCCGTCCTCGAATCGCCTGACCCCCACACAGCCTATGGCCTTATTCCTGTTATTTACCACGATATAGTGATGGTATTGGGATGAGTATTTACAAGCTATCTTGCCCGATGATATAAGGGTATAGGAAATTACGAGGTAAGGAATTGACCTTGTAAAAATA
>JAFDHO010000229.1 GCA_019308745.1 Deltaproteobacteria bacterium | reverse complement strand
ACGAATTTTGCAAGGACGGGGATAAAGCAGAATGTCACGATAAGGCCTATGAACCCTCCAAGGGTTGAAGCAGTGGCTGCTGCGCCCAGGGCGGTTCCCGACTTTCCCTGTTGAGACATGGGGAACCCGTCAAGGACAGTGGCAGCGTTTGGGGGTTCTCCGGGGGTATTTATCAAGATGGCAGGAACGGCGCCACCATACGTGGCAGCACCGTATGCCGCACCGAGCAGGAGCATGGCTGTTACAGGTTCCATGCCGAATGTCATGGGAATGAGGACAACCATGGCCGTAACTCCGCTCAAACCGGGCACAGCACCAAAAACCATGCCGATAATTGTACCGGAGAGCAGGATAAATATCCCGTGAGGCCTTAACATGATTTTCAGGGTTGACAAAAGTATTTCAAGGTCAAACATTTGATCTCTCTCTAGATCCAGTTCTCCGGAGCTTGCTGCGTATGGTGATGTATAGTACTTCTGGATGTGTCATGCAGTTTAGGGTATCCAGGAGCCAGGAGTCAGAATCCAGAAGTACAAGGCCAATATGAAGTCGCTTGTATTTTGTATGGTTGTCTTAATCTGACTCCTGAATTCTGGCTTCTGAATTCTTGATACCCCGCTGCTTGCGGCGATGTCCTTCATTCGTCCCGTCTTGATTCCTGTCAAAGCCCTGGCCTGTTCACCGGCAAGCATTTTGCCTCATATCTTGAATTCTTCATCCAGGGTCTCGGGTGCAAATAATTCCTCTATTGTCATGAGTCGCTCGGAGAGCCCCTGTTCATGGTGGTAACGGAGGAACGTTTCCAGGGTATGACGGTTCTTTGATATCCCGTAAGGCCACCAGTCTTCCCCCATTACCAGGGTGGTTCGGTCAATCTCATCGCGGACCCACGGCAGGGTGACATGCAGGGCCTCGGTCCTGTAATAGCTATCCGTGACCAGTTCCTTTGCCTGGCAAAAGGCCTTGTAAAGGTTGACTGCAATCCAGGGGTTCTTCTCATAGACCACCCTCTTTATGATAACGGTGTGCATGATGGGGAATATGCCGGTCTTCCTGTAATAGGCCTCTTCCACTTCACGGTAGTTCTTGAAGAGACGTTCCACGTTGGGCGAACGCTTCGTGAAACAGGAGGGTGTCCGTGCCGTGAACAGGGCGTCCAGTTCACCATCATCGAGCATTTGAGAAAGGCTCTTGTCCTCGGGTATGGGCTGAAGATCGATATCCGGAGGAAGGTTGAGATCTATCTTCTCCTTTCGGCCCGGGGTTTCCTCTCCCCCCCGGCGCCATGAGATATCCCTCGGCATGACGCCGTATTCGTCCTGAAATATCCCCCGCAGCCAGACCACCGCCGTAATCTGGTATTCGGGAAGCCCAACCACCTTTCCCTTGAGATCCTGGGGCCTCCTGATTCCCTTCTTATTGTTTATGAACACACAGGAGTGGCGGAAGAAGCGGGACGTAAAGACAGGGATGGCGATGAATCGATTATCTCCCCTCGATCTGAGCATGGTATAGGAAGAAAGGGAGGATTCTGAGATGTCAAACTCGCTGTTGCGAAGTTGCCTCCAGAATATTTCCTCCACCTCCAGGGGCATATAATTCAAGCGTATTCCTTCCGGGACAATTCTGCCGTCGGCAAGGGGTAAGACGCGGTCATAGGGCGGACAGGCAAAAGAGAGTGTCAGGGTCATATCAATCTCCTCCAGTCAGCAAAGCGCTTAATTCTTAGAGTGCAGGGAGTTTTACTAAAATGCAAACAAGATACCGTCTAATTTGGCCAAAGACAGGGTAGGGAATATACTTTGAGACAGTCACGGCGATATGGTTGCCTCACTCCGGGACCGGCAACATGGTTGCCTCGGTCCAAAAGAGAGCTCCCAAGGCCCGGGGCCCATCACGGCTTATTTCCGATTTTCCAGTTGTAGTAATTCCATGTTCGAACATGGCCCTTCCCCTTGACCATCTGTTGCACCATCTTTCCCATCTCAGCTTCAGGATACCAGTGGGGTTCTCCTAGGAGCATGGCCTTGTACTGATAGCGTGCGCTTTTCTCGGCCCATATGGCAAAGACGCATGTTTCTTCTATGCTGTCTCCAACAACGATATTCCCGTGGGATTTAAGTACACAGGTCTTTCTGTCGCCCAACGTTTCGGCCACTTCGTAGCCCAGTTCAAAACTATCCACAAGGCCGTACTTCTCAAATACGGGAGCTTCAGGTCCTATGACACAGGCCCCCTGGTTCTCGACGGTGCGTAAAGGGACACCCGCTATGCTCAGGGTAACGACCATAGGAGAGTGGGTATGGGCTATCGACATCACGTCCGGCCTTTTTTGGTAGACGGCCAGGTGCAAAGGGCTCTCAGAGGCCGGTTCCAAATCTCCCTCAAGTTTGTTCCCATTCAGATCAAGGAGTATGATGTCCTTTTCCCGTGCTTGGCCGGGGCTCACCTTGCCGTTGATATAGACCCCTCCCTTTTCAGGGCATCGGACACTGAAGTGGCCGAGTTCGTCCATGACTCCTTCCCGGTCCAGAATGCGGCAAGCGCTCACCAACTTCCTTTTCAACTCAGTTACGTCTGCCATGGGTTGCCCCCTCTCACGTTTCTATCCCCAGTTTTTTTAAGTGCTCCTCTGTCGGATTGCCGGTAGAAAGATCATAGCCGAGGGCCCCGTAGTAATCCTCCTTGAGTTCTTCCAGAGGCACGACTTCACCCTTTGTGGGCCCGTCGGGTTTTGGCTCCTTTAGGAGCCTTTCAGGCAAGGTATCGTCCTTGCTTGTGATCCCCTCCCTCATGTTGAATAGCCTTTCCTGGGCCATGATCCTCAACCCCGCCTCTTCCATGGCATCAAGGGGCCACTGCTTGCCGAAAAGGGCGGTCAGGACCTCTGACACCATCTCTTCCTTATACAGGGGAGTAAAGGTGCATACGATCATGGAGTCTCGAAGGATCCGGCTAATGGCCGCTTTCTTTACATACTCTCCCTTTCCCTTGAGGTCGAGGCGGGTATTATCGAAGATCTCCATCCGCGCGGGAAGGCCGTATCCGTGGTGGCAGCCTCCCCGATTGTCTATGGCAAATTGCAGGGCCTGGCCATTAAGGCCCCGGCACTCATACCCTCCCAGCTCCATCCCCTTCACCTGCATGGCAAAGGCCTCTGATCCTTTGATCTCAGAGGAAAGACGCCTTGTTCCCATTGCGAGCCGTTTTCCGAAACCCTCCTGCTTGACGAGTTTCTTCAGTGCCGTGATCATGGCGCTATCATTGCCAAATCGAAGTTCAATGCCATCGGTGTCCTCTGAAGTGATGAGGCCTTTCTCAAAGCACTCCATGGCAAATCCGATCGTAATCCCTGCCGTCATGGTATCGACGCCCGCTTCATCGCATATCTGGCTGGCCGCCACGATAGGCTCCATCTTGTCAATGGCGCATGTAGATCCGAAGGCATAGATGGTCTCCCACTCAAAATCACTTCGCGCACCCTTGTATGGGCCTTCCTTGACCTCTACTTCCCTGCACCCTGGCGTCGGGCAGTTGGGACCGCAGGCCCTGCCTTTTTCGGGCCAGCCCATGGGCGTTGTTGACTTATCTATGCCCATCCAGCCCTGGAACTGCCCTTGCTGCCAGTTCTTTGTGGGCAGGATGCCGAGCTCGTTCATCTTTTCGAGATCAGAGGCGGTTTCATAGGCACGCCACCAATCTGCCCAGCCTTTCAAGTCGGTCTTCAGAAGCTGTGCCATTCGCCTCCGGATCGAGGAAAGACTCTCAGGGTCAGCTACGCTGATTTCGCCGTCGCCCGTGACCAGCATTCCCTTGAGATTCTTTGAACCCATGACCGCCCCGGCGCCGCCCCGGCCAAAGCAACGATACAGGGGCCCGTCCGTGAAGATCGCAGCCGAGGGAATTCTCTGCTCACCTGCGGGCCCGATGCCAACCGTGGCCACTTTTCTGGGGTCAGCCCCCTTGAGCATCTCTTTCTGGGCTGCAGCCGTTTCAAAACCCCAGATGGTCGAGGCGTCTTCAAAGCGGACGTCTTGGTTGTCTATTTGAACATAGGTGGGAGAATCCGCAACTCCCTTGATGATGATTGCCCAAAGACCTGCCCTTCGCATTTGCGCGGCAAGGATACCGCTGGATATGGAATAGAGGTATATCCCCGTGAGCGGAGATTTGGTACTTACATTCGCCTTTGGGGTGTAGAACAATCCTGTACCGCTCGCAGGCCCTGCCGTAAAGATGAGACAGTTCTCCTCATCAAGGGGATCTGCTCCGCCTGGTACGTGCCTGTAAAGGAGATAGGATCCGAGCCCTCGCCCGCCGATGTATTTTCTGATAATATCCTCGGGTATTTCTTCTGTTTCAAAGGACCTGCTGGAAAGGTCAAGGATCAAAGATTTATACTCCATCCGTTTGCTCCTGCGCTTGTTTTTGTCACCTATCTTGGTGTCCGTATCTGGGATGGTGGAAACCCCTCGCCTTCAGGCGAAGCAAGTTTCCGTTGTCACTTAGGGACCTGTCATTTCCCTGCTTGACCGGGGAATCCAGTCAACAGGGGGCGTTGAATTCCTGGATGCCCCCGGATCGAAGTCCGGGGCAGGCTCCTCAAGTCCGGCGTGAGGGAAAAATTGATTTCAATCAACCGATTTTGGAACCCCTCGTCTTATAGACGAAGGTTGTTCAGTTTAGCCCATAAACTCAAAAGTGTGCTTTTGTCAACCATTATCCTGCATAGACTGGAACGTCTCATTTTCGGTGGGAGGGGTCTAGGGGAAAGGACAAAGAAGCGTCCTCCTGCGTATACCGAATCGTTACTTCCCGAAAATGAACGGGCCTGACTGGAGATATCGGTCTGGTTATTCTATCCAGTAAGCTCCTGTCCGAAGCATTAACGCACCACTGGTCCGGGAGGTTACTGATGGCAAGATTTGCGCGTATTGATGTGATAAACACCATGTATGAGATTGGTCTCGTGCCGGTCTTCTACAACAAGGATCTTGAGATATCGAAACAAATTGTCCATGCCTGTGTCGAGGGCGGGGCCAAGGTCGTTGAGTTTGCCAACCGGGGAGATCGAGCCTTTTTCGTTTTTTCCCATCTGATTGATTATTTTGCAGAAAGCCGGCCTGAGGCGATTCTTGGTATTGGGTCGGTTCTTGAGCCGGGAACCGCATCCCTATACATCAATCGCGGGGCGAATTTCGTGGTGGGACCCATTTTGAATAGCGAAGTTGCTGACTTGTGCAACCGCCGTAAAATCCTCTATTCCCCGGGTTGCGGGTCCGTAACCGAGATTTCGTCGGCCGAAGCCCTTGGAGTAGAAATTGTCAAGGTCTTTCCAGGGGGGTCGGTTGGGGGACCGGCCTTCGTAAAGGCTATATTAGGACCTATGCCCTGGGCCCGTATCATGCCAACAGGGGGTGTCTCTCCTACCAAAGAATCAATCCAGGAGTGGATAGAGGCCGGGGCAGCCTGCCTGGCTATGGGTTCCAAGCTTATTTCAAAAGATCTGGTTAATAGGGGTGACTGGCATGGCTTGGCCGAGAAAGTTAGGGAATGTATTGCCCTCATCAAAGAAGCTCGAGGATTGGTAACATTTTAGCCGTTTGAAAACCGATTCAGAGAACTCGGTGATGGGCGAACGGGGGTGATGATGCCTTTTCTTGCGTTCCGAGCCTCCCGGGCTGGTCTTTTCTGCGACTTATCTGCGGGGGAGTTCTGCCCCCTC
>JAFDHO010000228.1 GCA_019308745.1 Deltaproteobacteria bacterium | reverse complement strand
TGAAGACGGGAATATTGTCAGCATGACAATTGAACATGCTAAATCCAATGCCGGGCTCTGGGAGTTCTCGTATCAAGAAATGTCCAGACAAACAGCATAAAGGAAGCCGAACATCAGCAAAAGATTAGTGGTGAGGGACATCTTTATCAATAATATGACGGCGGCGCGAATGGCCGAGCTGAGCCTCCGCTCAGTATCCTTGTCCGCGCCTTACGGAGCGAATCCGCCTGAGGCGGACTGGCGGGGTAATTGCTCCGTCCATAGCTTGCAGAAGGCGGGCAACCTCTGGCCGTCGCAGTTCCACTCAGCTCGGCGATTAGCCCCGTGACGAATACGTCAAGAAACGGTATAATAGAAATGGAGGTTAAAAAGCATGGCAAAAGTAGAAGAACTGGCAAATGAGGTCCAGCAGCTTAACCGAGACGAACTCGCAGCGTTCAGGGACTGGTTTCGCAAGTACGACTCTGATGAATGGGATCGGGAGATTGAGAAGGATGTTCAAGCTGGCAGACTGGATAAGCTGGCAAGTGAGGCAATTGCAGAGCATAAGGCTGGAAGGACGAAGGAACTTTGAGGCACTTTGCCACACATTCTTTCTGGGAAAATTACGAACGGCTGCCTCAGAATATCCGGAAGATGGCAGACGAATACTATGATCGGCTGAAATCAAACCCTCGACATCCCTCCCTACACTTCAAGAAGATCGGCAAATACCGCTCTGTGAGAGTTGGTTTCCACTATCGTGCGCTTGCTGTCGAAATTCCCGAAGGACTCTTATGGTTCTGGATTGGAACGCATGACGACTACCAGCGAATGATTAGGAAAGAGGGCTAACATGCGCCTGCACGAGGACCGCTCGGTGACTTGCAGCCTGGGATGTGCGGCGTTCGCGTCGCCTATTAATAAATCCAACGGCAGGGGCGGTAAGTCGCACCGTGTTGTGAAAGAGATCTTTATCAATAATGGGACGACGGCGCGAATCCCGCCTGGGGGTGGGATTCCATCCATAGCTTGCAACAAGAGGCAACCTTTGGCCGTCGCAATCCCGCTCAGCTCTGTCATTAACAGCAATAAAACTTTATAGAGCAACAAATACTATGAGAAATGAGGTTTGGAGATGACCATTAAGGAAATAGCCATAAGGAGCATTCAAGAACTTCCGGAAAACGCTACATGGGAAGATATTCAAGAAAGGATTAACTTCATCGCAGGTGTGCGTAAAGGGCTTCGTGAACTCGATGAAGGTAAGGGTATTGGCCACGAGCGAATCCGAGAGGAATTCAAAGAATGGCTTTCAAGCTGATTTGGTCTCCCAGCGCAAAACTTGATCTTAAGGACATCACTACCTTTATCGCAGAGGACAATATCTCGGCGGCGGAGCGATTCGTAGGGAACCTATTTCACGCTGTGGAGAGATTGGCGGATTTCCCGGAATCCGGGCGAATGGTACCTGAGTTCGGTGATCCTGCTATAGGTGAAGTGATTCGTAAACCATGTAGGATTGTCTATAGAGGGTAGACGGAAAAAAGCATCTCGTCGAGATTGTAAGGGTGTGGCATGAAGCCAGAGGAATTCCCGATGTGCAATAACCGCTAAAACGCCAGTCCAGTGGACGATCTACACTGAGAGCCTGCCGCTGACGTCCACGTTATCCGCGATGGATAGAGAGGGGGGCAATATGGTGCATAATGCAAGATGGATGAAGATATGGGTAGTAGTTCTTATCACTGTGCCAATAGTCTTGGCTTCCACAGTGGTTCTGCCCCAAGGTAAAGGCAAAGGGGAAAGTAATGAGCCACCAGGCTGGCAAAAGGGAGAAAAGAAAGGTTGGGAAAGCGCTGTTCCTTCTGGGATCGAGAAAAAAGACGGTTGGATGCCACCCGGATTGAGCAAAGAAGGACGGGCAGAATGGAAAAATGGGCGACCTCCCGGCTGGAGTCGTGGCGAGAAAGAAGGCTGGAAAGGTGCTGATATGCCACCGGGGCTTGCAAAAAAGAGTGGCGAGCTTCCTCCCGGCTTAGCAAAGATTACTCCTCCTGGATGGGAGAAGTGGAACGATGAGAAAAAGAAGAGATGGGAAAAGAAGCTCGGAGAGGAAAAGGAAAAAGTACGTGGTAGAGCTAAGGGACTAAGGGGCTTTTCCGACGAAGATTTGGATAGCGCCATTGGTTCAGTAGAGGCAGCAGCAAGAAAAGGAGTGCCTATTCGACATGCGCGCCGTCTCGTGGAGAAAGCTATGGACCGGGGCATAAAAGGGAGGGGATTGGAAACCGCCACAAAGGCACTTGCCTATGGTGTCGGCAAAGAAGTAGATTTCGACCAGCTTGGTAAATTCGTCGGCGAAAAACTGGATGAAGGGTTAAGGGATGATGAGTTGTCAATTGAGATCTACAAAGAGATTGCTAGGCGGCACCAGGAGAGATTGAGAGCGAAGAAAGCCATTCGGCAACAGAAACAAAAAGGGAAGGGAAAATAGTTCCTCGGATAATCAATGACTGCACCCGACCTGAAAGTCGCAGGGACTCATTTTAGGCGCGTGGGTTTTGCCTTTCTTGTTGCTTATAGATAACACCAAGGGTGCGCGTGTTGAGTCGTACCGTGGTGTGAGGAAGGTTGGAGATAACAAAGGAACGGCGGGGCGAATGGCCGAGCTGAGCCTCCGCTCAGGCGCCTTGCCCGCGCCTTACGGCGCGAACAAGTCACTGGAGCGGGAATTGCTCCGGCCATAGCTTGCAGCAGGAGGCAACCTCTGGCCGTCGTAATTGCGCTCAGCGCGGCCATAAAGTGCCAGGAAACTATGGAACTAAGTAAATCAGCCAATAACGATTTGACAGATGATGAGCAATCTCTATTTGTAGAGCTTCCCGGACCGCCGGTTACAGCGGTTGTGAGATCGACCAACATCTGGATCATCGAGTGGCTGCCACAAAATGAACAACGTACAGGAAGGCTTCTGCATGAATGGATGCAAGAGCACAGGCCTGGATGGTCGTTGTATTCATCATGTGAACACAAAGATGAAGTCCTCTCTTCTATAGAACACGCTACAAGAAAAGCCAAAAAGTATGGAATGATACCAGTATTACATCTTGAGGCTCATGGTAACGAAATGTGTCTTGGCTTACCGAATGATAATGGAAATGCTGAAGAATTGACATGGCATGAGTTAATTGAACCACTTCAAAGGCTAAATTTGGTGACTCGTTGCAACCTAGTTCTTGTAGTTGCCGCTTGTATTGGATTTGCAGGAATTAAGGCGTTTGTTAGGGGCCCTCGAGCTCCAGCTGTTGCGCTCATAGGGCCAAGTGCCCCAATAATGAGTGGTGACCTTTTCTCTTGGACTAAAGAATTCTATAAGCTGTGGATGGCCGGTAATTCTAGTTTTTCCGACATCGCTGCCAATGCGACAGGTAAAGCCGGTGAGGTTTCTTTTGCGTGGGAGCCTTTTGCTGTTCTTGCGTATGATGCTATGGCTAAGCAGGTGATTATTTCGATGCGTCCAGACGAGCAACTAAAGCAAGTGAACCGGTTTCGGCAGCGAATGGCTGAGGAAAATAGATTCTCAGCAGAAGAGATTGAGAATCGATTATCGCTTATTACTCCGTCGCTGCAAGTAAATGTAATCCAGCGGTTGTGGGATGAGATGTTCATGATCGATCTTTATCCAGAGAATAGAGAGAGGTTTGGTGTCGATTGGTCCAGGGAATTCGAAATGATCTCAGTTTCAAAGTGCCTTAATAGAGGTACTTAGCAATCTCTTGGGTAGCGGAATGGAAGAAATTGCACCTGCCGAAGCGTACATTAGCCATCATCTGAATGCTTCCGCGCACAAATCCAGCAAAAACCTCAACGCCATGGCGGCCACCTGGACCGCCTCGGCCGCAAGCAAGTCCTGCGACAGATTGCCCTTGATCCCCTCCCACAGCTCATCCACCTCTTCCAGGAGCACGGCGTAACCCTCATGGGTCGAATGAAGTTCCCGTTGAGCTGGGTCGCGGTGGTCAGCTCGCCCAGGATTTGTCTGAGCCAGAAGTGCTGCCTTTCCGTCAAAGGTATCCTCTTGGCAACGTCTTTGCTCGTGTCCTCCATGACGATGAAGGGCGCGCAGTGATATCCTTTCCGGAACGCCTCCTTCCTGCACACAGGGCAGGTCTTGAGGAAGGGTTTTGAGTTCGTTCAGACCTTATGGGGAGTCTTTCCCGCGTTGGTGAAGGTAGTCCCTTGTACGCCAACGCGGTCGGCTCGGTCCATATGGCGCCAACATGGTTGGCGCACTCCACAGGGCGGCGACACGGTTGGCTAGGGCGAGATGTTGAGGGGGGAATGGACTTGCGAGCATAGGAGGTTGTTGCAATTTCCGGATCTCACCCGCCAAAGATTCGTCCGGAATGACATTCTGAAGGTTCCATAGTGTGCCGTTATGATGAATGATCCATGCTGGGCTGCGAGTGATGGCCCACGGAGGTCTCTCGCCCTTTCCCTTCGGCTGGCTCAGGGTCACTCGCTTCCGGTCCGTAGGGCCTACAGCCTTTCCTAGATGGGGGCTTTCCGAGCAGGAAGCTGGAGGGAGCCCACAGAGTCACGGAGTAGGGCCAGAGTTACTTGATTTCACTGGTTTGATTCGTTGATGACGTTGCCAGCGGGGCCCAGTTTTTCGCCTATTTCTAGGGTAGGGACAATCCTATAGCCCCCTGGGATTACTTCTCGACGCTTTAGAAAACCCTTGACATGTATATTTCTGTCATATACCATGATCCGTAATGGAAAATGATTTTGACGGTTTCTCGGGCTTCCAGTGGGACCGAGGTAATATCGACAAAAACCTCCTCAAGCACAACGTGGAGAACTGGGAGTGCGATCAGATATGCTTCAACAAACCAATCCTTGTTCTCGAAGACCCGAGGCACTCACTATCGGAAAAGCGATGGGCGGCATTCGGCAAAACAGATGCGGGACGTCTTTTGGTAGTGGTATTCACGAAGAGAGGTAAGCTGCTCAGGGTCATTTCCGCGAGGGACATGAATAAGAAGGAGAGACAATTCTATGAAGAAAATGAATAAAACAATCCCTAAGTTCAAGAATGAAGACGAGGAGCGAGAATTTTGGGCCACCCATTCTCCGCTTGATTATTTTGATGCGACAACCTTCAAAAGGGTTTCTTTTCCTAAATTGAGGCCCTCGCTGAAATCTATTTCAATCCGTCTTCCAGAGGATATGCTGGCGGAACTAAAAACCCTTGCGAATAAGAAAGATGTGCCTTATCAGAGTCTGGCGAAGATTTACCTTGCTAGGCAAATTGCCCTGGAACGTGGGTTTTTCCGAAGTGCTCAGAAGAAAAGAAGACGGAAAACTGGTACTCAACAAGTCACTTGAGCCAATTTCTGAAAGGCTGGGGCCTTTCAAGTACCGCTCAGTCCTCACGTTAGGAAAGGATACTTCCCAGAGTATTTGGCTGGCTAGATCCATGTTTTGTCGTGGCTGAATTTGAAAAGCCGCGCCCTGCCTCTATCACAGAGCTCGCCGTCATAGATGACAATGACCTCTTTCGCGGTCATCTCACCGCCTCCGGGCACAGGTTCAGCAGGGATCTTTGCGCTTTGACCGCCACTTGGACCGCCTCGGCAGCCAGGAGATCCTGTGAAAGGTTATCCTTGACCCCGTCCCACAACTCATCGACCTCCACCAGGAGGACGGCATAGCCCTCATGCGTGCAGTTGAATTTGCCG